>JAJAZJ010000277.1 GCA_026785795.1 Pseudoxanthomonas sp. | reverse complement strand
TTCCTGAGCCTGGTGGCCTTGCTGGCCGCATTGCTCAGTGCTGTTGCGGTGGCGCTCGGCGCCCGCGGTTTTGCGGCCAGCCACCTGGACGACTGCGCGATGCTGCGGGTGCTCGGCCAGAGCCAGCGGACGATCGCGCTGGCGTACGCATTCGAGTTCGCCCTGATCGGCCTGTTCGCCAGCGCGCTGGGAGTCGCCATCGGCTTTGGCGTGCACTATGTGTTCGTGCTGCTGCTGGCCGGGTTGGTGGAATCGTCCTTGCCCGCGGCCACGCTGTGGCCAGCCGGCTTTGGCATCGGGATGGGCCTGACCCTGTTGTTCGCTTTCGGCCTGCCGCCGGTGCTGCACCTGGCCCAGGTGCCGCCGCTGCGCGTGATCCGGCGCGACGTCGGCAGCTTGAAGCCGGCTTCGGCGGCGGTGCTGGCGATCGGCGTGCTCGGTTTCGCGGCCCTGTTGCTGGCGGCCAGCAGCGACCTGTTGCTGGGCGCGATCGCGGTTGGCGGTTTCGCCGGCGCGGTGCTGCTGTTCGCGGCGCTCAGCTGGCTGGCCGTCAAGCTGCTCAGGCGCAGTGTCAACGAGGCCACCGCGCCGCGCTGGCTGGTGCTGGCGACGCGTCAGATTTCGGCGCGGCCCGCTTACGCCGTGGTGCAGGTCAGCGCGCTGTCGGTCGGCTTGCTGGCGCTGATGCTGCTGGTGCTGCTGCGTACCGACTTGATCGCGAGCTGGCGCAACGCCACGCCACCCGACGCGCCGAACCGCTTCGTCATCAACGTGATGCCGGAGCAGAACGCGGCTTTCCAGGACCAGCTGCGCGCGGCCGGGGTGTCGAAGTACGACTGGTATCCGATGATCCGCGGCCGCCTGATCGCGGTCAACGGCAGCGCAGTCTCGCCCGACGATTACACCGACGACCGCGCCCGGCGGCTGGTCGACCGGGAATTCAACCTGTCCAACACGCCGGTCCAGCCGCCCCACAACGAGGTGGTGGCCGGCCGCTGGCAAGCCGAGGAGCGTGGTGGCCTGAGCCTGGAGGCGGGCATCGCCAAGACCCTGGGCCTGAAGCTGGGCGACTCGCTGCGATTCGACATCGGCGGCGTCACGACAGATGCCAGGGTGACCTCGCTGCGCAAGGTCGACTGGGGCTCGATGCGCGCCAACTTCTTCGTCATCTATCCGGTCACCGTGCTGCCGGACGTGCCGGTCACCTACATGACCGCCTTCCACGCGCCCGAGGTTAAGGGCTTCGACAACGAGCTGGTCCGCGCCTTTCCGAACATCACCAACGTCGACATGACCAGCACGCTCAATCAGATCCAGGGCGTGCTTGACAAGGTGATCCGCGCGGTGGAGTTTCTGTTCGCGTTCACCCTGGCGGCGGGCGTGGTGGTGCTGTTTGCGGCAGTGACCGCGACGCGCGAAGAGCGGGCCCGCGAGTACGCGATCATGCGCGCCGTCGGCGCCCGCGCCAGCCTGCTGCGGCAGGTACAGCGGGCCGAACTGGTCGGGGTCGGGCTGCTGGCGGGCTTCCTGGCCAGCCTGGTCGCTGGCGCCGTCGGCTGGGGCCTGGCGCGTTATGTCTTCGATTTCGCGTGGACCGCGTCGCCGCTGTTGCCGCTGTTCGGTTCACTGGCGGGCGCCGCGCTGGCGCTGGCGGCGGGGTGGTGGGGCCTGCGCGAGGTGCTGAACCGGCCGGTGGTGGAAACCTTGCGCCGCGCGGCGCAATGAAATCGGGCGACCCGCAGAGACCCCGGACAATCGCGGCATGATCCAGATCCAGGAAAGAGTCCCCCCGGCCACGCCGTTCGAGACCATCGGCGGCGAAGACAAAGTGAAGGCGCTGGTCGAGCGCTTCTACGACCTGATGGACCTCGAGCCGAAGTACTCGGCTTTGCGCGCTGCCCACGGCAGCGAACTGACAAAGGCCCGGCAGCACCTGTTCTGGTTTCTTTGCGGCTGGATGGGCGGGCCCCAGCACTACACCGAACGCTTCGGCCATCCCAAGCTGCGACTGCGCCATATGCCGTTCTCGATCGGCATCCTGGAGCGCGACCAGTGGTTGTCGTGCATGGAGCAGGCCATGGCCGAGACCGGTGTCGATCCCCAGTTGCTGCTGCAACTGAAAGCGAGCTTTTTCCAGACCGCGGACTGGATGCGCAACTCGCCGGGTTGATCCCGGATCAAGTCCGGGATGACAGCGGCTCGCCCTGTCATTGCGGGCCTGACCCGCAATCCACCCGCCGTGGCCCCGGATCGAGTCCGGGATGACAAGCGCACTCACTGTCATTGCGGGCTTGACCCGCAATCCAGGCCTCTGTGGCTCCTGGATCGAGTCCGGGCTGACAGCAGGAAAAGCCCCACCGTTCCTGTGCCATTCCCTTTCAATGCGGGGAGTCCTAGACGACTGGTTCGTTCGAGGCCATCACGCAGCAGCTCAACGCCTATGGGTTGGCTTACCTGCACGTGGTCGAAGATCGCGCCAGCGAGTTCGACTTCCAGCGCCTGCGCCAGATCTTCAACGGCGCCTACATCGCCAACGGCGGCTACGACCGTGACAGCGCGGTCGCCGCGATCGCGGGGGAGCGAGCGGATTTCATCGCTTTCGGCAGGCTCTTCATCGCCAATCCGGACCTGCCGGAGCGGCTGCGTCGCAACGGTCCGTTCAATGTTCCGCGGCCCGCTTCGTTCTATGCCGGTGGCGCGCAAGGGTACGACGACTACCCAGCGCTCGACACCGCCAGCGCGGCGGCCTGACCACAGCCTGCGATGGACACGCAGTTCCTGCCCGGCACGCGCCAGCAGATCCTGGACACCGCCCGGGGCATCATCGTGGGCAAGGGTTTCGCGGCGGTCGGGCTGAGCGAGATCCTGTCTGCCGCCGGCGTGCCCAAGGGCTCGTTCTATCACTGGTTCCGTTCCAAGGATCAGTTCGGTGAGGCCATGCTTGACCGGCATTTCGAGATCTACCTGCAGGATGTCGACGCCTGTCTCTGTGCGCAAGGTCGAACTGCGCCCGAGCGGCTGCTCGAATTTTTCGGCCGCTGGCACGCGCTGCAGTCAGGCGACGACCCGCAGTCGCGCTGCCTGGTGGTCAAGCTGGGTGCCGAAGTCTGTGACCTGTCGGAGTCGATGCGGGCCGCGCTGGAGCGGGGCACGGCGCAGGTGTTGGCCCGGTTGGCTGGCTGCCTGGCCGCGGGCATTGATGCGCGTGAATTGGCGCACTGCCCGGACCCGGCTGACGTCGCGCAGCAGCTCAACGC
>JAJAZJ010000276.1 GCA_026785795.1 Pseudoxanthomonas sp. | reverse complement strand
GGGCGGCCCGCGCGAAATTCCGCTGGAAGAAGAGCTTGCCCTGACCCGACGCTACCTGGAAATTGAGGCGCTGCGCTTCGGCAGGCGCCTGCAGGTGCAGTGGCATCTGCCCGACGTGCTGCCGCAGGCGCGCATCCCCGCACTGTCGATCCAGCCGCTGGCGGAAAACGCAATCAGGCACGGGGTGGAGCCCACGCCCGAAGGCGGGATGCTCGAGATCAGCCTGGCCTGCGTGATGGGCATGGCCCAGATCGTGGTCCGCAATCCGCTGCCGCCCCAGGGCGCCACGGCGCGCGGCGGGCACAACGTGGGCCTGAAGGCGGTCAGCGCGCGCATCCATGCCTTTACCGCTGGGCGCGGGCGCCTGGAAACCTCAACCCGGGACGGCCACTTCACCGCCACCCTGCTGCTGCCGCTGGACGCACCCGGCTGATCTTTCCGATCGGTCAGGCCAGCACCCGGTAGCAGGGGCGATACTCGCCGGCAATCTTCATCCGCCGCTGCTGCACAAAGGCAACCAGCAGCGCATCCAGCGCCTGCATCATGTCCCCATCGCCGTGGATTTCGAACGGGCCGAATTCCTCGATGCGGCGCATGCCGTCTTCCTTCACGTTGCCGGCGACGATGCCGGAAAACGCGCGGCGCAGGTCTGCCGCCAGCGCAGGCGCGGGGCGGCCGTGGTGCAGGTCCAGCGCGGCCATGGCCTGATGCGATGGAATGAACGGCTGCTGGTAGTCCGCCGGCACCTGCATGGACCAGTTGAAGAAGAACGAGTCCTTCTGCGCGACGCGGTATTCGCGCACGCGCTTGATGCCGGCGGTCATCTTCCGCGCCACCGCGACCGGATCGCCCACGATGATCTCGTAGCGCTCGGCCGCCGCATCGCCCAGGGTCAGGCGGATGAACCGGTCGATCTGCTCGAAGTACGGTGCGGCGATTGCCGGCCCGGTGAGGATCAGCGGGAACGGAATACCCTCGTTCTCCTCGCGCAGCAGGAGCCCCAGCAGGTACAGGATCTCCTCGGCCGTGCCTACGCCGCCGGGAAACACCAGGATGCCGTGGCCCAGGCGCACGAATGCCTCCAGGCGCTTTTCGATATCCGGCATGATCACCAGGTGATTGACGATGGGGTTGGGCGATTCGGCGGCGATGATGCCCGGCTCGGTGATGCCGATGTAGCGGGTCACGCGCCGGCGCTGCTTGGCATGGGCGATGGTGGCGCCCTTCATCGGCCCCTTCATAGCGCCCGGCCCGCAGCCGGTGCAGATGTCCAGCCCGCGCAGGCCCAGCTCGTAGCCGACCTGCTTGGTGTAGATGTATTCGTCGCGGGAAATGGAGTGGCCGCCCCAGCACACCACCAGATTGGGATCGGCAGGCTTGAGGATGCGCGCGTTGCGCAACAGGCCGAACACGGCGTTGGTGATGCCAGCGGAAGATTCCAGTTCTTCAGCGTGTTCCGGGCCCAGTTCGATCGCGGTATAGGCCAGGTCGCGGACCACGGCGAACAGCAGTTCGGCCACGCCACGGATGATCTGCCCGTCCACGAACGCCATGGCCGGGGCATTGACCAGGTCGATGCGCACGCCGCGGTCCTGCTGCAGGACCTGGATGTCGAAGTGCGGATACATCTCCTGCGCCGCACGCGGATCATCCGATGCGCTGCCGCTGGTCAGCACGGCCAGCGCGCAGCGGCGCAGCAGGTCATGCATGCCGCCGCTGGAGGCGTCGCGCAGGCGCGCCACCTCGATGCGCGACAGCACGTCCAGCCCGCCGCGCGGATAGATGCTGGCGTTCTGTACTGCAAGCACGCTGCGCGCCGCTTCACTCATGGTCCGTGCCTTGCCTGAAAGGTTGGGTGCCGGACTGTAGCGCAGTCGCGGCGCCAGGAGAACCGCGCAAAAGAAAACGGCCGGGTTGCCCCGGCCGTTTTGGATGCAGCAGGTAATGCCTGGATCAGAACTCGTAGCGCAGGGTCAGCTGGGCCGCCCACTGGGATTCGCCGCGTACCTGGCGGGTGACGAAGTCCTCGACTTCGCCATTCACGCCATAGATGTAGCGGCCCTGGGCGTCCAGGCCCTGGAAGTTGACGAAGCTGCGCGCCAGGCCGCCCTGGGACTGGAAGGCGATTTCGTCAACACGACCCCACTTCTTGTTAAGCAGGTTGCCGATGTTCAGCACATCCAGGACCATCACCACCTTATTCTCCTTGAAGAAGCCCGGCAGCTCCTGGCTGACGCGAACGTCGAAGCTGTTGGTCCACGGTGCGAAAGAGGAATTGCGGCTTGCTGACCCGCCGGCGAAGCGGTTCAGGCCGTTGTCCTTGACGATCTGCCAGAACAGCGCTTCCTCATCGCCAGGGCCATTGGCATTCAGGTCACGGAACACCACCTCGCCCGAGCCAAACGCGGTCGGGATGTACATCAGGTCGTTGGTGGAGCCATCGCCGTTCAGATCATTGTTGTAGATCCAGCTGTACGGCTTGCCGCTGCGGCCTTCGTAGAACAGGCCAAAGCGGGTGGCGTTGTCACCAAAGAAGTTGTACTTGCCGTTGATGGAGGCCACGAAGCGGTCCCGCACCAGGTAGGCCGAGTTGGCGGACACCTCCTCGTTGGCGTTGAACACCGACACCGACTGCCAGCTGGAGTTGGCCACCGACGAAGACAGGCTGCTGACTTCCTCGGCCCCGGTGAACGAGTAGCCCAGTCCCCAGTTCCAGTTTTCCAGGAACTGGCCGCTCAAGTTGATCGACAGGTTGTCACCGCCTCCGCCTGCGGTGCGCTCGACCACCATTACGTTGTTGAAGCTGGCATTGTTGAGCGCCCGGTTGCGGAAACCGCTGCAGGCGCCGCTGGTCACGGTGGAGCCGGTGTTGGTCCAGCAGGCCGTGTTGTAGCCCTGCGGGGACCAGAACAGGTCACGCCCATCCGGGCCCTGACGGGTCGGGCCGCCCAGGTTCAGATGCTTGTAGTAAATGGCATCCTTGACGTCGGTCTTCAGGTACTCGACCGAGGCCACCATGCCCCAGAACGGGAGCTCATGCTCGAAGGCCAGGTTCAATTTCCAGACCGAGGGCTGGGACAGGTTGGTGGACAGGAAGTCCACGTTGGCGGCCGGGACTGCGCCAGCAAACGAGGTCGGCTGCGCGTTCGGGTCCGGGTTGAACAGGCCATCGGTGGTGGGGCACGCGGCGAATCCAGGAATGCCGCAGCCGATGACGCGGGTGGCCAGGCCGGTGTTGGAGTACGGGTTGGACAACCAGACGTTGGCCGCCGCGCCCTCGAACAGGCCAAAGCCGCCACGCAGCTGCATGGGGCGATCGCTGTCGAAGGTGTAGTTGAAGCCGACGCGCGGCTGGAACAGCGAATCGCCGTCCAGGGTGGTGTCGTTACGGATGCCGAAACCGCCCGTGGCGCGGACCACGGTGCCGTTCTGCGGAATGGTCGAGCCGGTCAGCTGGCCCGGCACGGCGGCAGCCGCGGCCGCCGCGTTGAACAGCGGCACGGTGCCCATCTGCTTCTGGTCGACGCGCAGGCCGGCGGTGATGGTCAGGTTGTTGTTGACCGCCCAAGTGTCCTGCACGAACAGGCCGAGGTTCTGGTAATCCCACTGGGCGATGCCGTCAGAAAGGACGAAGCCCGGGGCACCGATCTGTACTTGGTAGCTGCTGGGGCGGCCGCGGCGGAAGTTTTCCAGCACCGAGGCTTCGTTCTGATCGCGGGTGGCCGTGCTGCAGACCAACGGCGCGCCCGCGTTGAACTGATAGCTCAGCGAAGCGGTGGTGTTCTGACAGGCGAAGGTGTAGTTGCCGCGGGTGTCCTGAAGGAAGGCGTTGAAGACGTCGTTGTCGTCATAGTCAAAGCCGAACTTGACCGTATGGTCGCCCAAGAACCAGTTGGCCGCGCCGTAGTAGTTGTAGGTCTCGGTGGCCAGGTTGTTGAGATGGCGGCTGCGCTCGGTGCCGAAGATCAGGCCTGCCGAGGTGCTGGACACTGCCGGCGAGCCTGGCGGCAGCGCGCCGAAGAAGTTCAGGCGGACCTGCGGCAAGTTGGAGTTGTTGATCGGCTCGCTCTTGTAGTCGCGGTAAGAGACCTTGAATTCAGTAGCGAAGTTGTCGCCCCAGTCGGAAAAGAGCTGGCCGACGTAGGTCTCGATGCTCTTTTCCTGGCTGTACCAGTGCGAGTCAAGCGAGAGCAGGTTGTTGAAGAGACTCGGGAAAATCGGTTCGGCCTGCTCGGTCTTGCTCCAGCGGAAGCTGGCGCGGTGGTTGTCGCCCAGATTGGCGTCCAGCTTGATCAGCGCGGCGTTGACCTTCAGCTCTGCAGCAGGTGCTTCCACGTTGCCCGCATCAAAGCGCCAGGTGGTGTTGGCGACGCTCTGCGCGCCGGCGATGGCGCTGGGGGTGATGGCAACGTTGGTCTGGCTGCCGCCCAGCGGACCGAAGTCGGGGGCGGAGCGGGTGCTGCGCAGGTCTTCGTAGGCGGCGAAGAAGAACAGGCGATCCTTCAGGACCGGGCCACCCAGGGTAAAGCCCTTGGTGTCCTCGGTGAAGTTCGGCGGCGGAACATAGCCGCCGGTCGTGCGGTTGAAGCGGTCGCCCACCAGGGAATCGTTGCGGTACACGTAATACAGCGAACCGGCGAACTTGTTGGTGCCGGATTTGGTGACGGCGTTGATG
>JAJAZJ010000275.1 GCA_026785795.1 Pseudoxanthomonas sp. | reverse complement strand
GTGTATGTGCGACGTGGCCTGACCCCTGAACTGGCCAGCCAGGTGGCCGAGCAACTGACCGCAAGCGACGCGCTCGGCGCGCATGCGCGCGATGAGCTGGGCATCACCGACACCCTGCGCGCACGCCCACTGCAGGCGGCGCTGGCTTCCTCGCTTTCGTTCACGGTCGGCGCTGCGCTGCCGATCGCCGCAGTGCTGCTGGCTCCGGCCGGGAGCGTCGGCCCGGTGACCATCGCCGTGACCATCATCAGCCTGCTGCTGTCCGGTGCGCTGGCGGCGTATGCGGGCGGCGCGCCCATGTTGCGCGGCGCGCTGCGGGTGGGCTTCTGGGGCGTGATGGCCATGGCGGCCTCATACCTGATCGGCGCCCTGTTCCATGTGCAGGTGTAATGACTGGGCATGCAGGCGAACCTGACCGCCCCGGCGGCGGCCGACCCGCCCGCTGCGGCAGGGTGAGCCCATGAAGCGCCTGGCATTGCGCCTGCTCGAAGCCTTCATCACCCTGTGGCTGCTGGCCACGCTGTGCTTCGTCCTGCTGCGCGCCGCGCCGGGCGGCCCGTTCGACACCGAGAAGTACGCTCCGCCGGAAGTGCAGGCGGCGCTGGCCGAACAGTTCCGCCTGGACCAGCCCTTGATCGTGCAGTACGGCGCTTGGCTGGCGGACGTGGCCCGCGGCGACCTGGGGCCGTCGTTCCAGTACCCGGACTACACCGTCAACCAGCTGATCGTGCGCGCGCTGCCGGTGTCGTTGCTCAACGGCGGCCTGGCGCTGTTACTGGCGCTGCTGGTCGGTGTTCCATTGGGCGTGTATGCCGCGCTGCGTGCCGGGCAATGGATGGATCGCGCACTGATGCTGCTGGCGGGCCTGGGGCTGGCAATACCGAAGTTCGTCGCCGCACCGCTGCTGGTGCTGCTGTTTGCGGTGACCCTGAACTGGCTGCCGGCCGGCGGCTGGGGCGAGTGGCAGAACATCGTGCTGCCGGTGATCGCGCTGGCGCTGCCGAACCTGGCCTACTGCGCGCGGCTGACCCGCGCTTCGATGCTGGAAACGCGCTCGGCCGACTACCTGCGCGCGGCCCGCGCGCGCGGACTCTCGGAAACCCGCCTGCTGTTCGCGCATACGCTCAAGCCCGCGCTCCTGCCGGTAGTGGCGTGGCTGTCGCCGGCCCTGATCAACGTGGTGACCGGCTCGGCGGTCGTGGAACAGGTATTCGGCATTCCCGGCATGGGCCGCTATTTCGTGCAGGGTGCCTTGAACCGGGACTACACGCTGGTGCTGGGCGTGGTGCTGGTGGTCGGTGCGCTGATCGTATTGATCAATACGCTGGTGGACATGCTGCGCGCGTGGCTGGACCCGCGCTTGGACGAGGCTTCCTAGCCCCAGTCCAGTCACCGTGATCAGAAGACGATCAGCGCTGCCCTGATCGCCAATGCAAACAGGACCAGCGAGGAGACGAAGAACACCCCAAAGCGAACCGTGATCCGGTTGCTCGTGGTCTGCACCAGGCTGTGCACGATGCGCAGGGCGACATAGGCCCAGGCGAGGGCGAGGCTGGCGGCGGAATGGTCAGCGAGCACGGCTAGGGCCAGCGCGGTGGCGTAGAACAACGTGGGCTGTTCCATCAGGTGGCTGTAGTTGTCGGCCTTCCAGCGAACCGTCGCCGGCAGCTGCGCCATCTGTTCGCCCCGCGGCAGCATGGGATCGAGCTGCATCCTTGCCTTGAGAATGGCCGGGATGCGGGTGGCGTACATCCAGGCCCAGATGAAACCGGACCAGAGGACCAGGGCGATGACCGGGGCAACCATGGGGACAGTGTTTGGCATTGTGTGCTCCGCTCAGGGGTCGACTTTTGCTTGATGGATTTGCTCATCTATACATCGCAAGCTGCAATCGTTCATGACCAACGCGCGTAAGGCAGGTCAACAGGCATTGGGTTTTTGTAGGGCGGGTCTCGACCCGCCACCTACCGTTCGGATGCCGTGCGGAATTTTGCGACATCCGGGATGCAGGCTGTTTGCGCTCGTAACGCGATTATCCCGACGGCCCTGGTTGCATAAACCTTGCTCGCGGGCTGCTGGCTTCGTCCATGGCGGGTCAAGACCCGCCTTCCGCGGGGCGTCTGCCACCCGCATCGCACGCTGCAACAGAAAGCCTAGCCGGCCAGCGGTTTGGCCGCGGGTGCGGCAAACCCCAGCCACCCGTTCACCACCGCGCGCGCTTCATCCACGCCCTGCTTGGATTCGCCGGAGAACGTCTGCACGCTGACCGTGTCGCCGAACCGGGAGAACAGGTCCTTGCGCACCGCCTGCAGCGTGTTGCCCTGCTGGCCGCGGCCAAGCTTGTCGGCCTTGGTCAGCAGGCCGTGGGCGGGGATGCCGCTTTGCACCGCGTAGGTGATCATATGCAGGTCGTATTCCTTCAATGGGTGGCGGATGTCCATCACCACCACCAGGCCCTTGAGCGACTCGCGGCTGCGGAAGTAGCGGTCCAGGAACGCCTGCCAGTGGTCCTTCAGGTCATGCGGCACCTTGGCGTAGCCGTAGCCGGGCAGGTCGACCAGGTACTTGTCCGGCTCCACCTCGAAAAACACCAGCTGCTGGGTGCGACCGGGGGTCTTGGACACGCGCGCCAGGGCGTTCTGCCGGGTCAGCGCATTCAGCGCGGTGGACTTGCCGGCATTGGAGCGGCCAGCGAAGGCGACTTCGTAGCCGATGTCCGGCGGAAGCTGGCTGGGAAGGTGCGCAGCCAGCAGGTATTTGGCTTTTTCAAGTGGATTGAGCATGCGCCTAGGATGGCACGGGGAGGCGATTTGCGGTTCCTGGGGCGGTTCGTGGCCCTTGGGGCGGCGCCCCCTGCGCCCTCGCCTGCAGCCCGGAACCTTCGACCTGTCGCCCGTCCCCCGGGCCGAATTGACCGCACTGGCCCGCCGCGACGATAATTCCCTTCGTTTAGCGGCTGCCCGACCGGGCCGCATTTCCAGGTTTTTCGGAGCTTCACGCATGCGCCACGCTCGCGTTTTGGGTC
>JAJAZJ010000274.1 GCA_026785795.1 Pseudoxanthomonas sp. | reverse complement strand
CACCTGCACCGTGCAGGTCAACCTGGATTTCTCCAGCGAAGCGGACATGGTGAAGAAGTTCCGCGTCTCACTGGCGCTGCAGCCCGTCGCCACCGCGCTGTTCGCGGATTCACCGTTCACCGAGGGCAAACCCAACGGCTACCTGAGCTATCGCTCGCATATCTGGACCGACACCGATCCGGACCGCACCGGGATGCTCGACTTCGTGTTCGAGGATGGCTTTGGCTACGAGCGCTATGTCGACTACCTGCTCGACGTGCCCATGTACTTCAGCTATCGCAATGGTGAGTACGTCGATTGCGCCGGGCAGAGCTTCCGCGATTTCATGGCCGGCCGGCTGTCTGCGCTGCCGGGCGCGCTGCCCACCCTGACCGACTGGTCGGACCACATGACCACGGCCTTCCCGGAAGTGCGCATGAAGAAGTTCCTGGAGATGCGCGGCGCCGACGGCGGACCCTGGGGCCGGCTGTGCGCGCTGCCGGCGTTCTGGGTCGGCCTGCTGTATGACCAGGCATCGCTTGATGCCGCATGGGATCTGGTCAAGGACTTCAGCATCGAAGAGCGCAACGCGCTGCGCGACGGCGTGCCCAGACACGCGCTGAAGCTTCCATTCCGCGGTGGCAGTGTGCGCGACTTGGCCGCCGCTGCGCTGAAGATCGCCGTCGCCGGGCTGCAGCGACGCGCCGTGCTCAACAGCAAGGGCATGGATGAGTCGGCGTTCCTGGATCTGTTGGTCGAATTTACCGAAGCCAACGAAACCCCGGCCGAACGCAAGCTGGCGCTGTTCCATGGCGAATGGAACGGCGACATCGACCGCGCGTTCCGCGAGTTTGCCTACTAGTCCAAGACGGCGCGCGCCATTCCCGGAGGAGCGACTCACGTCGCTCCTACGTCGCCCCTACGCGGTCGGCGGGGTAAAATGCGCTGCATCGTATCCGTGCTGGAGTCTCCCCCATGAAATCACGCGCCGCCGTCGCCTTCGCTGCAGGCGAGCCGCTGAGGGTTGTCGAGATCGACGTCGCACCGCCGCAGAAGGGCGAAGTGCTGGTCAGGATCACCCACACCGGCGTGTGCCATACCGATGCGTTCACGTTGTCTGGCGAAGATCCCGAAGGCCTGTTCCCGGTGGTGCTGGGCCATGAAGGCGCAGGGATCGTGGTGGAAGTGGGCCAGGGCGTCACCAGCGTCAGGCCGGGTGACCACGTGATTCCGCTGTACACCGCAGAATGCGGCGAGTGCCTGTTCTGCAAGAGCGGCAAGACCAATCTGTGCACTTCGGTGCGCGCCACCCAGGGCAAGGGGGTGATGCCGGACGGCAGCTCGCGCTTCTCTTACAACGGCCAGCCGCTGTACCACTACATGGGCTGCTCCACCTTCAGCGAATACACCGTGGTGGCCGAAGTGTCGCTGGCCAGGATCAATCCGGAGGCCAATCCCGAACACGTGTGCCTGCTGGGCTGCGGCGTCACCACCGGCATCGGCGCCGTGCACAACACGGCCAAGGTGCAGGCCGGCGATTCGGTTGCGGTGTTCGGGCTGGGCGGCATCGGCCTGGCGGTGATCCAGGGTGCGCGCCAGGCCAGGGCGGGCCGCATCATCGCCATCGACACCAATCCGTCGAAATTCACCATGGCGCAGGAAATGGGCGCCACCGACTGCGTCAATCCGAAGGACCACGACACGCCAATCCAGCAGGTGATCATGGAGATGACCGGCTGGGGCGTGGACCATTCCTTTGAATGCATCGGCAACGTCAACGTGATGCGCGCGGCGCTGGAATGCGCGCATCGTGGCTGGGGCCAGAGCGTGATCATCAGCGTGGCCGGCGCGGGCCAGGAAATCTCCACGCGGCCGTTCCAGCTGGTAACCGGACGCAAGTGGATGGGCACCGCGTTCGGTGGCGTAAAGGGACGCAGCCAGCTGCCCGGGATGGTGGAGGACGCGATGAGGGGCGATATCCAGCTGGCGCCTTTTGTCACCCACACCATGGAACTTGAGCGCATCAACGAAGCTTTCGACCTGATGCATGAAGGCAAGTCGATTCGCAGCGTAGTGCACTTCTGACGCGGTTTCCTTCTCCCGCCGGGAGAAGCTGCGCGCAGGGCGGATGAGGGTATGGCGAAGTCTGTCTGTTCCGGGAATAAGCCACTTCGCCGCACCCACACCCCAACCCCTCTCCCGGCGGAAGAGGGGCTGAACAGGAATCCATGATGGTCATCGAACGCATTGAACACCGCGCCTGCTTCGGCGGCTGGCAGGACGTGTATCGGCATGAATCAAAGGTGCTGGGCTGCACGATGAACTTCGCCGTGTACCTGCCACCGCAGGCCGCCTCGCAGTGCCTGCCCGTGCTCTATTGGCTCAGCGGCCTGACCTGCAGCGAGCAGAATTTCATCAGCAAGGCCGGGGCGCAGCGCTATGCCACGGCCCACGGCGTGATCCTGGTGGCGCCGGACACCAGCCCGCGCGGTGACGATGTGGTCGATGCAGAAGGCTATGACCTGGGCAAGGGCGCAGGCTTCTATGTAAACGCCACGCAGGCGCCGTGGTCGCAGCACTACCGGATGCATGACTACGTAGCGTCGGAACTGCCGGCGTTGATCGAGGCGAACTTCCCGGTCAATGGCGCGCGCGCAATCAGTGGCCATTCCATGGGCGGGCACGGCGCGCTGATCGTCGCTCTCAAGAATCCGGGACGCTATCGCAGCGTGTCCGCGTTCTCACCGATCGTCGCGCCGTCGCAGGTGCCGTGGGGCGAGAAGGCGTTCGCTGCGTACCTGGGGGATGATCGCAGGGAATGGAAAGCCTGGGATGCGGTGGCCCTGATCGCCGGCGCTTTGGAGCGGCTACCGCTGCTCATTGACCAGGGCGATGCCGATGAGTTCCTCGCTACGCAGCTGAGGCCGGAGTTGCTGCAGGCGGCCTGTGCTGCGGCCGGGCATCCGCTGGAACTGCGCCTGCAGCCTGGATACGACCACAGCTACTACTTCATCCAGAGCTTCATCGGCGAACACATTGCCCATCACGCCAGGGCCCTGGACGCCTGACCAGCCTTGCCATGGGCGCTAGCTCTTGCTTCGCCGGACAGGACCGAAAGAGCTCGCGCCCATGGGGCGCTCCTACCAAAGCGATCAGCCGTTCCGGAACGATCAGGCGTTGAGCAATGATCGGGCGTGCGAAGTCAATCGGGCGTTCGGCAAAGATCAGGCGTTGGATACGTCGCGCAGTTCCCACGCGCTGCCGGCCAGCAGGCGCAGCCGGTGTTTCAATACGCTGCCGGGGATCGAGGTCACCGCCACCAGGTCGATATGCAGGTCGTGCTGCTGCCCGGTCACCGTGGCTGCGGGGTCGCTGGCACCCAGTGCGGGATCCACTGCTTCGGGGTCGTCCTGCGCGTCACGCCAGCGCTGGAAGGATCCATCGCTGCGCAGCGCATCCTGAAGTTGCGCGGCGAATTCGTCGGCGCCATGGGCGGTGAAACTGAAGGCGTCATCCGTGCCGCGGGCTTTCTGCGGATGCTTCAGGCTGATGTAGTAACGGATCGGCATGCAGTAGCTTTCCCGACTCAGGTGCAAACAGCGTACCGGGACCGCGTTAGGCGACCGTTAGGAGACGCTGAAGACCTGTGGTTGGCGGCGAAGCCCACCGCCGCCGCGCCTTTTGCGCCCGCTTACCCTGCCGGTAAGGCTGATCAGGCTCTCGAACACTTCCACGCGCTGCTGGGCCCAGGTCACGCACAGCTCCGGTCAGCCTTGTGTGGCGAGCAGGGTCGGCTTGACAGCGCGGCGGGACCGGATCGGCGCCTAAGGCGAGTACGCGCGCGGCAGGGCACCTTCTGCACGCAGGTAGCGGTCGCGCAGTTCGGTCTGGCGTGACCGCATTGGCATGGCCCGCCCGCCCAGCCACACCTGCTGCGCCACGCTGGACACCTCCAGCGGATCGCCTGTCCACAGCACCAGGTCGGCCAACCTGCCGGGGGCAATCGTGCCTATCCGATCGCCCACCCCCAGCACCTGCGCCGGCACCCGGGTCAGCCCGGCCAGGCCCGCTTCCCACGGCAGGCCGTTGGCCACGGCATTGCCGGCCAGCTGGCGGATCTTGCGCGCGTTGTGGGAGGCGTTGCCCGGCTGGGCGAAGCTGACTTCCACCCCGGCGGCGTGCAGACGCGCGGCGTTCTCCAGGGCGGCTCCGATCTCGTCGAAGTCTCCGGGCAGGTTGCCCAGCGCATTCACGAACACCGGCACCCGCGCCTGCGCCAACTGCGGCGCCAGCTTCCAGGCTTCGGCACCGCCGGAGATTGCGATGCGCACGCGCTCGCGCTGCGCCCAGCGCAGCAGCTGGCGGATATCGGCGGCGCGGTCCACGCTGACCATGATGCGTCCGCTGCCGGCCAGGTAGCGCGCCAGCACCGCGCGCCCAGTCGGCGTGAGCAATGCGTGCGGCGAGTCCGCGCCGATGCGGCCGCGCGCTTCTCCCACCATCTGGTCCAGCAGCATCCACTGCGCCGCGCGTGAGCT
>JAJAZJ010000273.1 GCA_026785795.1 Pseudoxanthomonas sp. | reverse complement strand
GTGGCTCAGCCGATGCCGTGCCAGGCCACCCATATCGCCAGTGCCAGGAACACCGCCGCGGCCACGCTGCGCGCCAGCTGCAGCGGCAGGCGGTCGGCGAAGCTACTGCCCAGCCAGACCACCGGCAGGTTGGCGATCAGCATGCCCAGCGTGGTGCCTACGATGACCTGCCACAGCGGCACGTACTTGGTGGCAAGCAGCACCGTGGCCAACTGGGTCTTGTCGCCAATCTCGGCCAGGAAGAAGGCCACCGTGGTGGTCAGGAACGGACCATAGGCGGGCAGCTTGTCCGCGTCCTCCAGCTTGTCCGGCTTCAGCGTCCACAGGGCCACCGCCAGGAAGCTGCCGGCCACCAGCCAGCGCAGGACTTCCGGCGACAGCCACTGCGCCAGCTCCGCACCGAACCAGGCCGACAGCGCGTGGTTGACCAGGGTGGCGGCAAGGATGCCAAAGGCGATCGGCCAGGTTTTGCGGAAGCGGGCCGCCAGCAGCAAGGCCAGCAGCTGCGTCTTGTCGCCAATTTCGGCAAGGGCGACGGTCCCGGTTGAAACCAGCAGGGCGTGCAGGGAAACCATGGTCAACTTCAGGGCCGGGCATTCGCGAAGACGCGAAGGCAAACGCCACGCCGCCCGGCCCGGGAATGCGCAACGCCTGCCTGCGGTCTTGCCCGACCAGCGAAGCCGCTGGGCTTCGGTCCCGCGCACCATGGCGTGCTCGCCAAGTGTGTTGATGCGCGGCCCCGCATGCGGCGGGTGGGCTACTCCCCGGAGGAGGGTGTGGGCGCAGTCTACAGGCTGGTTCCTGCCGTGCAGGTAAACTGTTCTCATTCGCTGCCCCTGAAGGACTTGCTGCATGCAGTACCGACGCCTTGGCTCCACCGGCCTGCAGCTCTCGGCGCTGTCGTTCGGCGCATGGGTCACCTTTGGCAGCCAGGTCAGCCGCGACGAATCGCGCAACCTGATCGCGGCCGCCTACGACCACGGCGTCAATTTCTTCGACAACGCCGAGGTGTATGCGCAGGGCGAGGCCGAGAAGGTCATGGGTGACGTGATTGCCGACCTGCGCCTGCCCCGCGACGGCTATTGCGTATCCAGCAAGGTCTATTTCGGTGCGGCTAAGAACCCGCTGCCGACCCAGCGCGGCCTGTCGCGCAAGCACGTGGTGGAAGCCTGCCATGCCGCGCTCAAGCGGCTGCGCGTGGATCACCTGGACCTGTACTTCTGCCACCGGCCCGATCCGGATACCCCCATCGAGGAAACGGTCTGGGCCATGGACGCCCTGATCCGCCAGGGCAAGGTGCTGTATTGGGGCACGTCCGAATGGCCGGCGCAGCAGATCAAGGAAGCCGCGCACATCGCCCGTGCCCACCACCTGCACGGCCCAAGCATGGAGCAGCCGCAGTACAACCTGCTGCACCGGACCCGGGTCGAACTGGAATACGCGCCGCTGTATTCGGAGCTTGGCCTGGGCACCACCATCTTCTCGCCGCTGGCTTCGGGGCTGCTGACCGGCAAGTACAACCAGTCGATACCTGCCGACACGCGCCTGGGCGAAGCGCGCAACGCCTGGCTGCAGGAGCTGGTGATCGGGCCGGAGAGCGAGCGCCGACTCGAGCGCGTTCGCCGCTTTACCGTCGTGGCCGCGGAGCTGGGTGAAAAGCCTTCACAATTGGCCATTGCCTGGTGCCTGCGCAACCCGCACGTCTCCACGGTCATGCTGGGCGCCAGCAGCACGGCGCAGCTGCTGGAGAACCTGGGCGCGCTTGATCTGGCGGGCAAGTTCGATGAATCCGCCTGGCGCCGGCTGGAGGCAGCCACCGCTTGAGGCGTGGCCGGGCCGGGGCCTGGTGATGCGGCAGGACGTGCTGAAGGGCGCGCACCCGTCATGCCGCGCCGTCACCGCAAGCCGCCTATACTCGGGGTTCTAACAAGGTGAGGAACCGACATGTTTGGTGGAACCACAATTGCGATCATTCTTGCGCTGGCGTTCGTGATCTTCTTCTTCAAGATGGTCCGGATCGTCCCGCAGGGCTTCGAGTGGACGGTGGAACGTTTCGGCCGCTACACGCACACCTTGACCCCGGGGCTGCACCTGCTCTTTCCGGGCATGCAGGCCGTCGGTCGCAAGGTCAACGTGATGGAGCAGGTCCTGGACGTGCCCTCGCAGGACGTGATCACCAAGGACAACGCGGTGGTCAAGGTGGATGGCGTGGTCTTTTTCCAGGTGCTGGACGCGGCCAAGGCGGCCTACGAGGTCTCCAACCTTGAAATCGCCACCATCGCCCTGGTGCAGACCAACATCCGTACCGTGATCGGCTCCATGGACCTGGACGAGTCGCTGAGCAACCGCGAGGTCATCAACGCGCAGCTGCTCAACGTGGTCGACGCCGCGACCAATCCCTGGGGCATCAAGGTCACCCGCATCGAGATCCGCGACATCCAGCCGCCGCGTGATCTCATAGATTCCATGGCCCGGCAGATGAAGGCCGAGCGTGAACGCCGCGCCGTGATCCTGGAAGCCGAAGGCCACCGCAGCTCCGCGATCCTCCGCGCCGAGGGCGAGAAGCAGGCCGCGATCCTGCAAGCCGAGGGCGACAAGGAAGCGGCCTATCGTCAGGCCGAAGCGCGCGAGCGTCTGGCCGCGGCCGAGGCCAAGGCCACCGAGATGGTGTCCAACGCAATCGCCGCGGGCGACGTGCAGGCAATCAACTACTTCGTTGCCCAGAAATACATCGAGGCGTTCCGCGAACTGGCCATGGGTCCCAACC
>JAJAZJ010000272.1 GCA_026785795.1 Pseudoxanthomonas sp. | reverse complement strand
GGGTCAACCTGCGCATCACGTTCGTGGTGCAGTAAGTCTAGGAAAACCGAAGCGGGCGGCGCTCGCTGTCGATCATGATGGTGCGCTCGGCGACGTGCGGCAAGGCACGCAGCGCCTGCCGGCTGACCCGTTCGAACAGCTGCACGAAGCGGTCGATCTGCCCGCGGTCCATCCCGGTAGGTCCGGGATGGGCGGCCTGCAGCGCCTGCTCCTGCTCCCAGCGCCAGCCCGGCACCACCTCCAAACCTGGCCCCTGCAGGAACCATAGGCGATCAATGCATTGCCACAGGGCAGGGTATTCGCGGGCCAGCGCCTCGTTGCACCACCTTCGCCATGTGCCGGCGCCGTCTTCGTTGCGCTCCAGTGGGTTGAGCGCAGGCTGCAGTTCAAGGTCGTGCTGTGCGGGTGTCTTGAGGAACCACCCCTCCAGGATGACCAGATCACAGTGCCCCGCCACCACCGGCCATTGCGTCCTCGGCAAGCGGTCGTCCGCCAGTTTGTCGAAGCGGGGCAGGGCAATGCGCCGCCCTTCCTGCAGCTGCACCATCGTCGACAGCGCCAGCGCCAGGTCGTGCGTCCCGGGGGGGCCTCGCGTGGCAAGCAGGGGATGCACCTGGCGCGCCAACTGCAGCCGTTGCTGACGTTCAAGATAGAAGTCATCAAGCGATACCACCGCTGTGCGCAAACCGCGCGACTCGGCCAGTGCCGACACCTGCGCGGCCAGGGTGGATTTGCCGCTGCCCTGCAGGCCGACGATGCCGAATACGGGCAGGCGCCTGTCAGTCGATAGCGCTGCCTGCAGCGCCGCGCCGACCAGCGCAGCTTCGAATCCTGCACGCGGGGAGTGCACGTAGTCGCTCATGCGGCGACAATAGCGCAGCACCGACCCATGTGGTCCGGTATCCGAAGCGAGCGTGACCATGACCACCGATCTTTACGCAGAAGCCCTGGTCACCTTTGCCGAACTGTTTGCCGAGGCCAAGGCGGGCAGCGGTGAGCTGGAACCCAACGCGATGACCGTGGCCACGGCCACCCCCGATGGCCGTCCGTCCGCACGCACGGTGCTGCTCAAGTCGTTCGATGCGCGCGGATTCGTGTTCTACACTCACCTGCACAGCCACAAGGGACGCGAGCTGCAGGCCAATCCGTACGCCGCCCTGCTGTTCCTGTGGCGTAGCCTGCGCGCGGCCGGCATCCAGGTGCGCATCGAGGGCGCGGTGGAAGTGGTTGGCGATGATGAAGCCGACGCCTACTTCGCTTCGCGCCCGCGCCCAAGCCAGATCGGCGCATGCGCATCGAAACAGTCGGACAGCCTGGATTCGGCCGAGGAGTTCGAGCAGCGAATCGCCGAAGTGGAGCAGCAGTTCGCAGGCCGCGACGTGCCGCGACCGGATGGATGGAGTGGATTTCGCGTGGTGCCCGATGCGTTCGAATTCTGGTACGGCGCCGACTTCCGGCTGCACGAACGCTGGCGCTATGAACGTGATCCGGCCGGAACATGGAGCAAGCGGATGCTGTTTCCGTGATCGCTCTCTTCAACCCGCGCAGGAGCGACGCAAGTCGCGATGCTTTTCGGGAAAAGGCCAAGAGCTTTCTCGACTTGCGCCGCTGCTACGGGTTTTGCGTGATATGACTGGGCCGCAGCGCATCGTGTGCCTCACCGAGGAGCCGACCGAAACGCTGTATGCGCTGGGCGAGCAGCACCGCATCGTCGGCATCAGCGGCTTTACCGTGCGCCCGGCCGTTGCCCGGCGCGAGAAACCCAAGGTCAGTGCATTCACCTCGGCCAAAATTGGAGAAATCCTCAAACTCAAGCCTGACTTCGTGGTCGGTTTTTCGGACATCCAGGCCGAAATCGCCGCGGAACTCATCAAGCACGGGGTGGAGGTGTGGATATCCAACCACCGCAGCGTCGACGGCATCCTGGACTACATACGGCGGCTGGGCGCGCTGGTGGGCGCAGGCGACCGGGCCAACGCCTATGCCGATGAACTTGCGCGCGGCCTGCAGGTGATTGAAGCGCAGGCTGCCGGGCTGCCGCGTCGTCCGCGCGTGTACTTCGAGGAATGGGACGAACCGCTGATCACCGGTATCCAATGGGTGGCCGAACTGGTGCGCATCGCCGGCGGCGACGACGTCTTCCCGGAGCGCTCAGCCGAGTCGCTGGCCAAGCAGCGGATACTCGCCGATGGCCAGGAGGTGGTGCGGCGCGCACCGGACATCATCCTGGGCTCCTGGTGTGGCAAGAAGTTCCGGCCCGAAAAAGTGGCCGCTCGCCCCGGCTGGGATGCCATCCCGGCGGTGCGCGCCGGGCAACTTCACGAAATCAAGTCGCCGCTGATCCTGCAGCCCGGCCCCGCCGCGCTGACCGATGGCGTGGCCGAAATCGCCCGCGTCATCCGGGCTTGGTCGGCCGCACAGGCATGAATCAGAAATTCTGCTGAAACTTGACCGCTTCGGTTCGTCCTGCGGCCACCACCGTGATTTCGAAGCGATAGGTGTCGCGTTCGCTGATCGCGAAGTTGGCCAAGTGGTCGGAGTACTCGCGCACCTGCACCGTGGAAAAAGCCAGGTCCTGGCGCTTGCCACGCAGGTCGTAGGCTACGCCCGACACCTTGCCCTCCACGCCAATTTCGTCGTCCCCGGTCACCTCGCGGATCGCCACCAACACCAGTCCCGTGCCGGCATTCCGGCTGACGCCGTACTCACGCGCCACGGCCTCGCTCAGACTCAGCGTAGGCAGGGCGTTGTGGCGCACGCGCAGGTTGCCGAAGTCCGCTGAGGCCTGCGCAGGCGCCACCATGACCGCGGCGCGCGGCGGCTCACCGCCGGAGCATGCAGCCAGCAGCAGCAGCCACAGGGGGGCGGTGTATTTCACTAGGCGCATGGCGTGGACTCCGGTAGGGCCGGCGGCTGCCGGGCAGGGTGGGTGGGGCGCTTCAGTCATTGGCGGCCGACAGCTGCCTGCCGCGCTCGCTGGCCGCACGAATTGCGTTGCCCACCAGCGCCTCGAAGCCGCCGGACTGGAAGGCCTCGATCGCCGCATGGGTGGTGCCATTGGGTGAAGTTACGCGCCTGCGCAGTTCCGCCGGGGTGGCGTCCGATTCGGTCAGCATGCGCGAAGCGCCCAAAAGTGTGTGCAGCACCAGGGTGCGGGCCGCATCACCTGAAAGGCCCTGCTCCCGGGCGGCGGCTTCCATGGCTTCAGCCAGCAGGAATACATAGGCCGGCCCGCTGCCCGAGACTGCGGTGACCGCATCCATCAGTGCTTCGTCTTCGATCCACACCGTGCGCCCGGCGCTGGCCAGCAGGCCTTCGGCCAGTTCGCGCCCGCCAGGGTCGACCTGCGCTGTCGCATATAGCCCGGTTACGCCAGCACCGAGAAGTGCCGGCGTATTGGGCATGGCCCGAATCACTGCGGTGCCTGGCCCCAGCCAGCGCTGCAGCTGACCGGCAGTGATGCCAGCGGCAATCGACACCACCAGCGGTTGCTGCGCGCATGCCGCTGCAGACAGATCATCACAGACCTTGCGCATCACCTGCGGTTTGACCGCCAGCAGCCACAGTCCGGCTCCTTCTACCGCGGCGTTGGCCGTGTCGAAGACCTGCACCCCGAAGTCGCTTGCCAGCGCATCGCGCAGGGCAGCCACCGGTTCGGCTACGCGCAGCGCCTGCGGCGCGACCCCGCGCGCGATCAGCCCACCGACCAGACTGCGCGCCATATTGCCGCCACCGATGAAGGCTATGGTGCCGGGAAGGGGGAATGGGGTATGGGGAATGGGAGGAGCGGAGATTTCTGACATTCCAATCTACTCAATTCAGTAAACACGACAGTAGCGCAAGAACCAAAGTGAAACCCAGCCCTCGCGATTCCCCAATCCCGAATCCCGGCTCTCCATTCCCGAATCCCGAATCTCTATCCCCTGGCTCCAAACAGCGCCGTCCCAATGCGCACCATGGTCGCACCTTCGGCAATGGCCAGCGCGTAATCGTCACTCATGCCCATCGACAGCGTGTCGGCCTGCGGATGGGCCTCGGCCAGATCGGCAAGCAGGGTGGCCATGCGCCGATACGCAGCACGGCGCAGTTCCGGCTCCGGATGTGGCGCGGGAATCGCCATCAACCCGCGCAGCCGCAGGCGTGGCTCGGCCGCGATCAGCGCGGCAAGCGCTGCAACCTGCCCAGGGGCGCAGCCATGCTTGCTGGCCTCGTCGTCGATGTTCACCTGGATCAATACGTTCAGCGGCGCGCGCTGCTCGGGGCGATGGCGGGCCAGCGCGGTCACCAGCTTCGGCCGGTCCACGCTCTGCACCCAGTCGAACACCTCGGCCGCCAGCTCGGCCTTGTTGGACTGCAGGTGCCCGACCAGGTGCCATTCCAGCGGCAGCGCGTGGAGTTGGGCGCGCTTGGCCTGGGCTTCCTGAACGTAGTTCTCGCCATACGCCAGCTGCCCCGCCGCCGCCAGTTCGGCGACCGCTGCGGCGGGCTGGGTCTTGGACACGGCCAACAGCCGCGGGACCGGCCGCTGGGCCGCAGAGGCTGCATTTTCAATGCTTTGCAGTGTTGCGCTGAGGCGCTGGGCGAACATAATCCTTCAACCGTTGGATATCGCAGCAGGGGCGCTATACTCCCCCGCGGGGATGTATGGTTACCAGAATCGCAGCAAGCGGGGAAGCAGCGTATGGATATCGCCGAACTTCTGGCGTTTTCGGTCAAGAACAAAGCATCGGACCTGCACCTGTCGGCAGGCCTGCCACCGATGATCCGGGTGGACGGTGACGTGCGCCGCATCAACATCCCGGCCCTGGACCACAAGCAGGTGCATGCGCTGGTCTACGACATCATGTCGGACAAGCAGCGCCGCGACTACGAGGAATTCCTGGAAGTCGACTTCTCGTTCGAGATCCCCAGCCTGGCGCGTTTCCGCGTCAACGCGTTCAACCAGAACCGCGGCGCCGGGGCGGTGTTCCGCACCATTCCCTCCGAAGTGCTATCCCTGGAAGACCTCAACTGCCCGCCGCTGTTCAAGCAGCTGATCGAGCAGCCGCAGGGCCTGGTGCTGGTCACCGGCCCCACCGGCTCGGGCAAGTCGACCACGCTGGCGGCGATGGTCGACCACATCAACAAGAATGAGTACGGGCACATCCTCAGCGTGGAGGACCCGATCGAGTTCGTGCACACCTCGCAGAAGTGCCTGATCAACCAGCGCGAGGTTCACCGCGATACGCACGGCTTCAACGAGGCCCTGCGTTCGGCGCTGCGCGAGGACCCCGACTACATCCTGGTGGGCGAGCTGCGCGACCTGGAAACCATCCGCCTGGCGCTGACCGCCGCGGAAACCGGCCACCTTGTATTCGCCACCCTGCACACCAGCTCGGCGGCCAAGACCATCGACCGCATCATCGACGTGTTCCCGGCCGGCGAAAAGCCGATGGTGCGCTCGATGCTGTCCGAGTCGCTGCGTGCGGTGATTTCGCAGGCGCTGCTGAAGAAGATCGGCGGCGGCCGCACCGCGGCCTGGGAAATCATGGTCGGCACCCCGGCCATCCGCAACCTGATCCGCGAGGACAAGGTGGCGCAGATGTACTCGGCCATCCAGACCGGCCAGCAGAACGGCATGATGACCCTCGACCAACACCTGCAGGACTTGGTCAAGCGCTCGCTGGTATCGCGCATCCAGGCCAAGGAATACGCCAAGGACAAGCGGTTGTTTGAGTAATGCCGGGGAATCGGGAATGGGGAAACGGGAATCGGCAATAGCAAAAGCAACAGCGACTACCGCATGCCAGACCCGCCCGAAAACCGGCCCTTACGAATCCCGAATCCCGAATCCCCATTCCCGGCTCCGAAGGAGCACACCATGAGCACCATTGATTTCACCTCGTTCCTAAAGCTGATGGCGCACCAGAAGGCGTCGGATCTGTTCATCACTGCAGGCATGCCGCCGTCGATCAAGGTGAACGGCAAGATCTCGCCGATTACCCAGACGCCGCTGACGTCGCAGCAAAGCCGCGACCTGGTGCTGAACGTGATGACCCCGGCCCAGCGCGAGGAGTTCGAGAAGACCCACGAGTGCAACTTCGCCATTGGCGTGGCCGGCGTGGGCCGCTTCCGCGTGAGCTGCTTCTACCAGCGCAACCAGGTGGGTATGGTGCTGCGCCGCATCGAGGCGCGCATCCCGACCGTGGAAGAGCTGAACCTGCCGCCGATCCTCAAGACGCTGGCCATGACCAAGCGCGGCATCGTCCTCTTCGTCGGCGCCACCGGCACCGGCAAGTCCACCTCGCTGGCGGCGGTGATCGGCTATCGCAACCAGAACTCGACCGGGCACATCATCACCATCGAGGATCCGATCGAGTTCGTGCACAAGCACGAGGGCTGCATCATCACCCAGCGCGAAGTCGGCATCGACACCGACAGCTGGGACGCCGCGCTGAAGAACACCCTGCGCCAGGCCCCGGACGTGATCATGATCGGCGAGGTGCGCACCCGCGAAGGCATGGACCACGCCATCGCCTTCGCCGAAACCGGCCACCTGGTGCTGTGCACGCTGCACGCCAACAACGCCAACCAGGCCATGGACCGCATCATCAACTTCTTCCCGGAAGATCGCCGTAACCAGCTGTTGATGGACCTTTCCCTGAACCTGAAGGGCGTGGTCGCCCAGCAGCTGATCCCGACCCCGGACGGCAAGTCGCGCCGCGTAGCCATGGAAATCATGCTGGGCACGCCGCTGGTGCAGGACTACATCCGCGAGGGCGAGATCCACAAGCTGAAGGAAGTGATGAAGGAGTCCACCAACCTGGGCATGAAGACCTTCGACCAGAGCCTGTTCGAGCTGTACCAGGCCGGCGAGATCAGCTACGAGGACGCGCTGCGTTATGCCGACTCGCAGAACGAGGTGCGCCTGCGCATCAAGCTGGCCCAGGGCGGCAACTTGACCACGCTGTCGCAGGGCATGGATGGGATCGAGATTGCCGAGGTGCGTGCCGACTGACCGCGGCTGCCTGTGGCCTAAGCGAAAAGGGGCAGTCAATGCCCCTTTTTTTATGCAGCTTCCGGCCTGCGCGCGCCGTACAATCGCCCGTATGCAACCGGCCATGGCAGATGCACAACGGGAGTCTGCGGCGCGGCTGCGAGATTGGCTGCAGAGATTCCAGCGGGTTTTCGTGCTGACCGGCGCAGGCTGCAGCACCGGTTCCGGGATTCCCGATTACCGCGATGCGCGTGGCGAGTGGAAGCGCAAGCCGCCCGTGGACTATCGCGTTTACGTCGCCAATCCGCAGGTGCACGCTCGCTACTGGGCGCGCAGCTTTATCGGCTGGCCGCTTATGGCCGCGGCGCGGCACAACCCGGCGCACCGTGCACTTTCGCACTGGCAGGACGCGGGAGGCCTGTCGCAGCTCGTCACCCAGAACG
>JAJAZJ010000271.1 GCA_026785795.1 Pseudoxanthomonas sp. | reverse complement strand
TGAAAGGCCGCGGCTGGGGCGACTCGCACCGCGGCGGCCACGGTTGGACCGATGCGCGCAAATCCATCGCCGATTCGGTCAATACTTACTACTACCGCCTCGCCGTGGACATGGGGGTGGAGCGCTTTGACGCCTACATGGCCAAGTACGGCATGGGCCAGCCCACCGGCGTCGACCTGATTGGCGAGATCAGCGGCATCCTGCCCACGCCCGCGGCCAAGGCCAGGCTGATCGAGGAGCGCTGGTTCCCGGGCGACCTGGTCAATGCGGCCATAGGCCAGGGCCTGTGGAAGGTCACCCCGCTGCAGCTGGGGCGCAGCACTGCGGGTCTGGCTGACGGCATGCTGCGCCGGCCCCACCTGGTGGTGGCCCAGCGCCATCGTTTCGATGCGCCGTGGGAGCCGCTGTCGCAGCCCGCACCGGTGCGCATCACCGATTTCCCGGACCACCTGCAGGTCGTGCGCGAGGGCATGGAAATGACCGTGAACGGGCCCGGCGGCACGGCGCGGGCCATGGGCGTGGGGGCGCCGTACCGCATCGCCGGCAAGACCGGCACCGCGCAGGTGCTGAACCGCCGCGCCACGGCGGTGGATCCCAGGACGCTGCCGCTGCACCAGCGTCATCGTGCGCTGTTCGTTGGCTATGCGCCGGCACAGGACCCGACCATCGCCGTGGCGGTGATGGTCGAGGGCGGCGGCTATGGCGGCGCCACCGCGGCGCCCATCGCGCGCAAGATCTTCGACGCACACCTGCTGGGCAAGATGCCGCAGGAGCCGGTGGAGCCGGGAAGCGGGAATGGGGAATCGGGAATGGGACAGCCGTCACCTGACGTCCAGGCTGCCAACCCACTACAAAGCAGGCCCGCCGAACCCGCCGCTCAAGCGACTTCCCCTGGTGCAGCCGCGGAAGTGAAGAACCCCGATTCCCCATTCCCCATTCCCCATTCCCCTCCAACCCCATGAGCGAGATCCTGCGCTGGCTGGTGGACGTAGGCCGGTATTTCCTGCGCACCATCGACGTGCCGCTGCTGCTGGCGCTGGTTGCGCTGATGGCCATTGGCCTGGCGGTGCTGTACAGCGCGGGCGGTGAAAGCCAGGGTACGCGGCTGATGTTGGCGCAGGGCGCGCGCTTCGGCGTGGGCCTGGCGGCCATGTGGGCGCTGTCGCGGGTTACTCCTCTGCGCCTGCGGGCGTGGACGCCAGGCATGTTCCTGGCTTCGCTGGTGCCGCTGGTGCTGGTGTTGATGATCGGCAGCGGCAAGCACGGCAACCACTGGATCGACCTGAAGTTCTTCTACCTGCAGCCGGCGGAACTGATGAAGATCACCCTGCCGATGATGATGGCCTGGTACCTGCACAGCGAGCCGCTGCCGCCGCGCATCCGCACCGTGCTCGTATCCTGCGTGCTGATCGGCGTGCCCACATTGCTGATCCTGCTGCAGCCCGATTTCGGCACCGCCATGCTGGTGATGGCCAGCGGCGTATTCGCCCTGCTGCTGGCCGGACTGCCTTGGTGGTGGGTGGGCGTGGCGGCCGGCGGCGTGGCCGCGGCGGCGCCGGTGGCGTGGATGTGGTTCCTGCGTCCGTACCAGAAAGACCGCATCCTGACCTTCCTCAACCCCGAGACCGACCCGCTGGGCACCGGCTGGAACATCATCCAGTCCAAGATCGCGATCGGCGGCGGCGGCATGACCGGCAAGGGATGGGGCCAGGGCACCCAGTCGCACCTCAATTTCGTGCCCGAACACACCACCGATTTCATCTTCGCGGTGCTGTCCGAGGAGCTGGGCTGGATCGGCGTGGCGGTGGTGCTGGCGCTGTACCTGTTCGTGGTTGGCCGCTGCCTGTGGGTCGCGATGGATGCGCGCGACACCTATTCGCGCCTCCTGGCCGGTTCGTTGGGCATGGCGTTCTTCGTCTACGTGATCGTAAACGGCGGCATGATCTCCGGCCTGCTGCCGGTGGTGGGCGTGCCAATGCCGCTGCTCAGCTACGGCGGCACCTCGGCGGTGTCGCTGCTGGCCGGCCTGGGGCTGGTGATGTCGGTGCGTGCGCATCGCCCGGTGCATGGGTATTGAGGGATTGGGGATTGGGGATTGGGGATTAGTGAATCGTCGGCAGCGAGCCTGCGCGCCTGCCAATCCCGAATCCCGAATCCCCGATTCACTATTCCCTCCTGAACGCATGCTACCCTCGGCGCCGATGACTCGACGCGTACTTTTCTGCTTGTTCACGCTTGGCCTCGTCGCTTGCGCGACGCCGCTGCAGCCTTCTTCGTCGGCTTCGCAATCCGCCAGCCGGTCGCTGCCGGCCGCTGCCGGTGCATTGCCGGCGGAGACCTCGGTAGCGGCGCTGCCGGCCAACGCCAAGGTCGACCTGACCCCCGTGTCGTTCGAAGTTGCCCGCGCCAAGTTTGTCGCTGACACCGCGGCCCGGTTCAACATCACCCCGGCCCAGATCGAGGCCACCCTGGCCCAGGCCAGCTTCTCGGACAGCGTGATCTCGCTGATGTCGCGGCCGGCTGAACGGGTCAAGCCGTGGAGCGAATACCGGCCCAATTTCATCACCGCCTCGCGCATCCAGGGCGGGCAGGCGTTCATGGCCAAGCATCGCGATGCCCTGCAGCGCGTGGAGAAGCGCACCGGCGTGCCGGCCGAGATCATCACCGCCATCATCGGCGTGGAAACCAGCTACGGCGGGTTCACCGGCAAGACCCGGGTGCTCGACGCGCTGTACACGCTGGCGTTCCGCTATCCGCGCAGCGGCAATCCGGAGCGTGCCGCGCATGAACAGCGCCGCGAGCTTTTCTTCCGTGACGAACTGGCGCAGCTGTTCGCCCTGGGGCGCGAAGAAAACCTGGACATCACCTCTCTCACCGGCAGCTACGCCGGGGCCATGGGCCTGGGCCAGTTCATGCCTTCCAGCTACCGTGAATTCGCGCTGGACGGCAACGGCGACGGGCGCCGCGACCTGTTCACCAACCATGATGACGTGTTCGCCTCCATCGCCAACTACTTCCTCAAGAAGGGCGGCGCGCGCGGTGGCTGGATTCCGGGCGCACCCGTCGTCGCCCGGGCCGAACTGCTGCCCGGCTATCCCGAATTCAATCCCCCCACCTGGACCGCCGACTACACCCTGGCCGACCTGGCCCAACGCGGCTTCCGGCCGCTGGAGCCGGTGGCGTCCGATGCGACCGCCACCCTGGTGTCGCTTGAGGGCAGCACCGGCAAACAGTATTGGCTGGGCTTCCAGAACTACTACGCCATCACCCGCTACAACAACTCCAAGATGTACGCGATGGCCGTGTACCAGCTGTCCGAAGCCATCGCCGGCAGGGCGATCCCGTCGGCATGAAGTGGCTGGCCCTGCCGCTGCTGGCACTGGCCCTCGCCGCCTGCAGCAGCGCTCCCAGCAAGTCCCCGGCGCCGGCCGTGCTTGCCGGCGTTCCCAGCGGCACGCAGCAGGCCGCGGCGTGCAGCAAGGTATATGCGCCGGCGCAGGAAGACCTGGGCAAGCGCGGTGACTACACGGCAGGCGGCCTGTACGCACCGCATATCCCCGATACCACACCGGACTATGTTCCTGACATGAACTGCATCCCCGAGCCCGCCGTGGTGCACGAACCGCGTTCGCGGGTCGGCAATCGTTCGCCGTACCGCGTGCTCGACAAGCATTACGTGGTCATGGACCGCGCCGACGGCTACGTCGAGCAGGGCCTGGCTTCCTACTACGGCAACAAGTTCCACGGCCGCCTCACCTCCAACCAGGAGGTGTACGACATGTACGCCTTCACCGCCGCACACAAGACCTTGCCCCTGCCCAGCTTCGTGCGGGTCACCAACCTGGACAACGGCAAGTCGGTGGTGGTGCGGGTGAACGATCGCGGTCCTTTCCACGAAGGCCGGGTGATCGACCTGAGCTATGCGGCGGCGGTGAAGCTGGACATCACCCAGCGCGGCACCGGGCGGGTGGAAGTGCGTGTGCTCAAACCCGGTGAAAATCTGGCGCGCGTCGCCGCCGGCGCTCCTGCATCGCCGCAGGCAACGGGCATGGACCGCCTGGTTGGCACGCTGCCGCCGGTACAGTCCGCTGCAAGCGCGGCCACGCCGACGTTGGTGGATCCGCGTGATCCCGGCCGCTACCGGATCGTGGCCGATACCCGCAAGCCGCCCAGCGCGGATCGTTTCGACGCCTGGCTGGCGGAGCGCAAGCTCAAGGTCGAGGGAGGTGCCGTGGTCGCCGCGGACGCGCCTGCATCCACATCGGCCCCGCCGCAAACCTCCGGGCGCACGCGCGGCGGGCAGATGGCCGCCACGTCCACCGCGCCGACGCCACCGGCCATCGCCGCGCAAACGGTGCCCGCCTCCACGGCAGCGCTCGCTGCCGCCTCCGCCAGCATGGACGCCAGCGAGCTGTGGCTGCAGGTGGCCAGCTATTCCAGCCGCGACAACGCCGAGCGCGCGCTGGCCCGCTTGACCGCTGCGGGGATCGAGGGCACCCGCCTGAGCGATGTGCAAAGCAATGGCCGCACGTTCTGGCGCCTGCGCGTGGGCGTTCCCGACCTGCAGACTGCGTCGGAACTTGCGGGCCGCATTGCCGGTCTGGGCCTGGGCCAGCCCCAGGTCGTGCGCAGGTGATGCGTCGCTGAACCAGCGCCCGGCATCGCACCTGGCTGTACCCAACCCCGCCTGGACGCGCCACCGGAACCGGACGCGCAGCTCCAACGCTTACAATCTACCCCCGTGTTCCGGCCAAGGCCGTCCTGGAGTTCGCAAGAAATGAAGTTCCGTTTCGCAATCGCCGCACTCGCCACCGCTGCGTTTGGCCTGGCCCTGGCCCAAACCCCTGCAGCGCAGCCACTTCCGCAGCCCAACACGCCAACCCCGGACGCTGCGCCCATCGCCACTCCACCTGCGCCGACCCCGGTGGGCACGGCCTGGCTGCTGATGGATTACGCCACCGGCCAGATCCTGGCCGGCGAGAACTATGACGAACGCGTGGAGCCTGCCAGCATCACCAAGGTCATGACTTCCTACGTCCTGGCTGCCGAGCTGGCCAACGGCAAGATCCGCCCCACCGACCAGGTGATGATGAGCGAGCGCGCCTGGCGCGAGGGCGGCGCGGCTACCGATGGCAGCTACAGCGGGTTCCCGGTCAACCAGACCGCGTCCCTGTTGGAAATGGAAAAAGGCATGGCCGTGCAGTCCGGCAACGATGCGGCCATTGCGCTGGCCGAACACACGGCCGGCAGCCAGGAGGCCTTCGCGTCGCTGATGAACAGCTACGGCGCCAAGATCGGCATGAACAACTCGCGCTTCGTCAACGCGCACGGGCTGTCGGCGCCGGAGCATTTCTCCACCGCGCGCGACCTCGCCCTGCTGGGCCAGGCCCTGATCCGCGACTTCCCTGAAACCTATGCGTTCAACAAGATCAAGGAATTCACCGTCGGCACGATCACCCAGCCCAACCGCAACCTGTTGCTGTGGCGCGACCCCTCCGTGGATGGCATCAAGACCGGCCACCATTCCGGCTCGGGCTACTGCCTGATGAGCTCGGCCCAGCGCGGTGACCAGCGCCTGATCGCCGTGGTGATGGGCTCCACCTCGGAGAAGCAGCGCGCCAGCGACAGCCTGGCCCTGCTCAACTGGGGTTTCCGCTTCGTCGAGACCCACCGGCTGTACGAGCCCGGCACCATGATCGCTGAGCAGCGGGTGTGGAAAGGCAAGACGCCGCAGGTACGGCTGGGCGTGGCCGAGCCCCTGCTGGTGGGCGTCGCGCGCGGCCGCTACGGCGACCTCAAGCCGACCATGGACGTGCCCAAGCTGCTCGAGGCACCGATCGCCAAGGGCCAGGTCATCGGCACGGTCAAGGTGAGCCTGGATGGCAAGCTGGTGGCGCAGTCGCCGCTGGTGGCGATCGAGGCGGTCGAAGAAGGTGGTTTCTTCCGCCGCCTGTGGGACAGCTTCTGGATGTGGTGGGAAACCCACTGAGTTCTACGCAGCGGGGGTGGGCATGGCGGCCATGGGCCGCTCCTGCGCATCCTGATTCCCGGCGCCCCGCAGGAGCGCCCCACGGGCGCGATTCTCTCCCCGAGAATCCAACCCCGACGCCCCCGTAGGAGCGCCCCCTGGGCGCGATGCCCTCCTCCCCGACCGATGGCATCGTCCAGCGGGCCAAGGATCCCTCCGCCCCGCAGAAGTCATCCATGACTTCGTGCGGACGAGTCCAGCCACGGCCACTGCTACGCAATCCCCAAGCCGCTGGGCGATGCCCCTCGACATGATTGAACTCCCTGCGGGCACATCAGGCCTTGGGCCTGCCGGTAGTGACGCCTGCCTGTTCCTGCCGTGCCAGGCGACCGCTTTGCACTTGGGTTCGTGCGCGCCAGCCCCGATAATCCCGGCATGGACATCAGATCCGACAACCCCGAGCACGGTTTCCAGTTTCCCGGGGATTTCGAGCTCAGTGCCATGG
>JAJAZJ010000270.1 GCA_026785795.1 Pseudoxanthomonas sp. | reverse complement strand
GCCAGGATGCGCGCGCTTCGCGCCGTTGCTGGGCTTGCCTTGCTGCTGGCCAGCGGCGCGGCCATGGCCTTGGGCCTGGGCGAGATCCGGGTGAAATCGCAGCCTGGCCAACCGCTGCTGGCAGAAATACCCATCATTTCCAGCGAGCCCGGAGAATTGGAGCAGCTGCAGGCGCGCCTGGCCTCACCCACGACTTTTGATCGGGTTGGCCTGCCGCGGCCGGAAGGTCTGGTCAGTGGGCTGAACTTTGCCGTGGCCTTGAGTGAAGACGGCCGCCCCGTGATCCGGGTGACCAGCGTGGCGCCGGTACAGGTGGCGGTGGTCAACTTCCTGATTGAAGTGGACTGGGGCCAGGGCCGACTGGTGCGTGAGTATTCGGCGCTGGTCAATGCGCCCGGGGCGCTGGCGTCGGCCAGCCAGCCGGTCATCCAGGCCCCGCAGCCGCCGCCCTCCAGCTTCATCGTGCGCGAGCCGGAGCCACTGGCCGCAGCCCCGATCGCGCAAGCCGAGCCCCTGCCTGCCATTCCCGAACCTTCGCCTGCGCCTGCGCCCACACCGGCGCCGGCCGCGCAGCCACGCCCGCCGGTGGCCGTGGTCCAGCCAGCGCCCGCTGCGGTGCCGGCCAGCGCAGCCGACGAGATCCTGGTCCAGCGCGGACAGACCCTGTCGCGCATCGCGCGCGACCTCGATTCCGGCTATTCCCTTGACCAGTCGATGCTGGCCCTGCTGCGCGCCAACCCGGATGCGTTCATCAACGGAAACATCAACCTGCTCAAGCAGGGCGCGGTGCTGCGAGTGCCTGCCACCCAGGAGCTGGCCCAGCTGGGCGAAGCCGAGGCCGCCGTGCTGGTGCGCGACCAGATGGCGGATTGGCGTCGCGCACGGCGCCCGGTCCCGCAGCCTGTGGACGCCGGGACTACTGCAGCGACCGTCGCTGCGGTGACGCGCGCGCGCACCCCGGGCACGCGCGTGGCCGAGGCACGCCTGGAGATAGCGCCGCCGGTGGCGGACGCGGCCACCCAGGCAGGAACACAATCCGGCATCAATGCCGAAGGCGAGGGCGACATGCTGGCAACCCAACAATTGACCCAAACCAGGGAAGAGCTGGCGGCACGCGAGTCCGAGGTGCAGGAACTGCGTGCCCAGGTGGCCGAACTGGAGGGACTGCAGCAGCAGCAGGCGAAGCTGATCGCCCTGAAGGACAGCGATCTGGCCGCCGCGCAGCAGCGCATGGCCCAGTCACAGGGTGACGCCGCGCAGCCGGTATGGCTGTGGGCAGGCCTGGGCCTGCTGGTTGCGGGCCTGGTCGTGGCCTGGCTGATCGGGCGGCGCAGGGCCATCCCGGCCGCGCCGCGCCGCGCCTATGACAGCGCTGCATTGGCCGCGGTCATCCCCGCCGCTCCGGGCGGCGATGCAGCGGCAGGCGAGTCGGAGCTGCGGGACGCGCGGATTGATGAGGACAGCGAAGTGCCCGCTACGCTGCCGGACGACGATACAACCCGGATCGCGGAGCCGGAGCCGCGTTTCGAGCGCGAGCCGGATCCTGGAATTCAGCTGCCGCCCGCCGCGCAGGCATGGACCAGCGCAGCGGTCAAGCCCACCTGGCATACCCCGGATCTGGGCGCGGGCGTGGCCCCGCTCAATTCGGCCCCCGCAGGCCGCGAGCGGCTTGAGCTGGCGGTGGCCTATCTGGACCTGGGTGACGTGAAAACTGCCCGCGATCTGCTCAACGAGGTCATCGCAGGCGGCGATCCATCCGCGCGCGACGAAGCGGCACAGCTGCTGCGCGAACTTGGGTGATGTCTGTGCCAGCGGGGCAGGGTGATGCGCTACGCGCTGGGTGTGGAATACGAAGGCACTGAGTTCAGGGGCTGGCAGCGGCTGGGTCCGCACGGGCAGCCGGGCAAACCCACCGTGCAGGCGACGCTGGAGGACGCACTGTCCTCGGTCGCGGACGCGCCGGTGCAGGTCGTGTGCGCCGGCCGCACCGACGCCGGCGTGCATGCCCAGTGCCAGGTGGTGCACTTCGACAGCCACGCGATGCGCACAGCGCGCAGCTGGGCGCTCGGCAGCACTGCGCGGCTTCCGCCATCGGTGTGCGTGCGCTGGTGTCTGCCCGTGGCCGATGACTTCAGCGCCCGCTTCTCGGCGCACGCGCGCCGCTACCGCTACCGGATACTGAATCGCGCCACGCGGCCGGCGCTTGGCAGGCAGACGTTGAGCTGGGAGCGGGTGCCGCTGGACGCTGCGGCCATGCATCGTGCGGCCCGGCCGCTGTTGGGCGACCATGACTTCAATGCCTTCCGCACCGTGCATTGCCAGGCGCCGCATGCGGTGCGCGACCTGCAGGCGATCTCGGTCGTGCGCGAAGGCGAACAGCTGGTGGTGGACGTGCAGGCCAATGCCTTTCTCCACCATATGGTTCGCAATATCGTGGGTTCACTGTTGATGGTGGGCCGCGGCGAGCGCCCGGAAGCCTGGCTTGGGGAGCTGCTGGCCGGTCGCGACCGTACGCTGGCCGGTCCTACGGCTGCGTCCGCCGGGCTGGTGTTCCTGGGCCCGCTGTATCCGGCCCGCTGGGGGCTGCCGGCCGAGGTCAGCCTGGCATGAGCCATACCCACATCAAGTTCTGCGGCCTGACCCGCGCCGAGGACGTGCGCCTGGCGGTGGAGCTGGGCGTGGATTACCTGGGGCTGGTTTTCGCCGCAGGCAGCCCGCGCCAACTGTCGCTGTCGCAGGCCTGCGAACTGCGCGCGCTGGTGCCCGAGGAAATCGCAGTGGTCGCGCTGGTGATGGACGATTCAGCGGCCAGCATCGAGTCGATCATCCAGCAGGTTAAACCCGACCTGCTCCAGTTCCATGGTCACGAGCAGGACAGCGACTGCGCCGGCTTTGGCGTGCCTTTCTTCAAGGCCATCGCGATGGGTGGCGATAGACAGGAACACGGGCCCACTGCTGCTGCGTATCCTTCTGCCTATGGGCTGCTGCTGGACGGGCATGCGCAGGGCGAGCAGGGCGGCAGCGGCCAGCGCTTCGACTGGACGCGCGTGCCCGCGGGCCTGGGCAAACCATTTCTAGTGGCCGGTGGGCTTTGCCCTGATAATGTTGCATCAGCCATCCACACCGCCCGGCCATGGGGCGTGGATGTATCCAGCGGCATCGAGTCTTCGCCCGGAGTGAAGGACGCGGACCGCATGCGCCACTTCGTGGAAGAGACCAGACGTGCAGACAGCAGACGGAACCGTGGACAGGATTGAGGATTTCCACCAGTACCCGGACGTAGCCGGCCATTTCAGACGTTACGGCGGGCGCTTCGTTGCCGAGACCCTGATCGGGCCGCTGCATGAACTGGCTGCGGCATACGACGCCGCACGCGTCGACCCGGCGTTCATTGCCGAGTTCGAAAAAGACCTCAAGCATTACGTGGGCCGGCCTAGCCCGATCTACGAAGCCGAGCGGCTTTCGCGCATGGTGGGCGGCGCGCGCATCCTGCTCAAGCGCGAAGACCTGAACCACACCGGCGCGCACAAGATCAACAACACCATCGGCCAGGCGCTCCTGGCCAGCCGCATGGGCAAGACCCGGATCATCGCCGAGACCGGCGCCGGCCAGCATGGCGTGGCCAGCGCCACGGTGGCCGCACGCCTCGGCCTGGAGTGCGTGGTCTACATGGGCGCCACCGACATCCAGCGCCAGAAGATCAACGTGTATCGCATGAAACTGCTGGGTGCCACGGTGGTGCCGGTGACTTCCGGCGCGCAGACCCTGAAGGACGCGCTTAACGAAGCCATGCGCGACTGGGTGACCAACGTGCAGGACACCTTCTACATCATCGGCACCGTGGCCGGCCCGGACCCCTATCCGCGCATGGTTCGCGACTTCAATTCGGTTGTGGGCAAGGAGGCGCGTGCACAGATGCTGGCCGACTACGGACGCCTGCCCGACGTGATCACCGCCTGTGTCGGCGGGGGCAGCAATGCCATTGGCATGTTCCACGCGTTCCTCAACGATGCGCAGGTGCGGATCGTGGGTGCCGAAGCGGCAGGCGACGGAATCGACACCGGCCGCCATGCCGCATCGATTGTCGCCGGTCGCCCCGGCGTACTGCACGGCAACCGCACCTACGTGATCTGCGACGACGACGGCCAGATCATCGAGACCCATTCCGTGTCCGCGGGCCTGGACTATCCGGGCGTCGGGCCCGAGCATGCCTTCCTCAGTGACGCCGGCCGAGCGCAGTACGTGGGTGTCACCGATGATGAAGCCATGGCTGCGTTCCACGCACTGGCCCGCAGCGAGGGCATCCTGGCCGCGCTGGAATCCAGCCATGCCGTGGCCCAGGCCATGAAGCTGGCCCGCGAGCTGCCGAAGGACGCGCTGGTGCTGTGCAACCTGTCCGGCCGTGGAGACAAGGACGTGCAGACGATTGCCGCGCTTGAAGGTTTCGATCTGTAGGAGCTGCGCAAGCTGCGACTGCAACTATCCAGCAGTCCACAATCTTCCGCCAAGCCGCGCTTTCAGGGTCGCAGCTTGCGCAGCTGCTACCAAAGACCGAGTTCATGGATCGCATCAGCAGAAAATTCGAGTTGCTCCGCGGCGCCGGCCGCAAGGCCCTGATCCCGTTCTTCACCGCGGGCGATCCATCGCTGGACGCCACGGTGCCGGTGATGCACGCCTTGGTGGAAGCGGGTGCGGACATCATCGAGCTGGGTGTGCCGTTCTCCGATCCCATGGCCGACGGTCCGGTGATCCAGCGCAGCTCCGAGCAGGCGCTGCGGCGCGGCGCGGGATTGCGCTATGTGCTGCAGGCGGTAAGTGAGTTCCGTAAGCTGGATGAGCACACGCCGGTGGTGCTGATGGGTTACCTGAATCCGATCGAGATCCACGGCAACGTACGTTTCGCCGGCGAAGCCGCAGTGGCCGGGGTGGACGGCGTGCTGCTGGTGGACCTTCCACACGAGGAATCCGCGGAGACCCGCGATGTGTTTTCCGCCCACGGACTGCAGCTGATCGCGCTGGCTTCACCGACCACCACGGCTGAGCGGCTGCGCGCGGTGTGTGAATCGGCCAAGGGCTATCTGTACTACGTCAGTTTCGCCGGAGTGACCGGGGCAGGGCACCTGGACCCTGCCGCGGCCGGCTTGCGGCTGCATGCCCTGCGCGCACAGTCGCGGGTGCCGGTGGTGGCTGGCTTCGGGATCAAGGACGCGGCCAGCGCCGCGGCCATGGCGCAAGAGGCAGACGGGGTGGTGGTGGGCAGCGCACTGGTGGAGAGTCTTGCAGGTGCAAGTGGACCGGCTGATGCGGCCTCCCGCGCCGTGGCCTTCCTTGCCCCGCTGCGCCTGGCGCTGGATGGCTGACCGCAAGCTTCGGCCGGTGGGCTAAACTCCCGGGCTGGTCCATCGCGCCCAACCTGAACGGGACACCGCAATCGCATGAGTTGGCTGAGCAAATTGATGCCGTCCGGCATCCGCACCGACGCCGGCGCCGCCAAGAAGAGCAAACGCAGCGTTCCGGAAGGGCTGTGGGAAAAGTGCGAGCGCTGCGGCGCGGTGCTGTACCGGCCGGAGCTGGAGGAAAACCTGGAGGTCTGCCCCAAATGCAGCTTCCATATGCCGATCCGCGCCCGCGCCCGGTTGGAGGCGCTGTTCGATGCGGGCAGCACCAGCGAGATTGGCGCCCAACTCGGTCCGGTGGATGCGCTGAAGTTCAGGGACCAGAAGAAGTATGCGGACCGGATCAAGGCTTCGCAGAAGTCCTCGGGAGAGCGTGATGCGCTGATCGTGCTGCAGGGCCTGCTGAAGGAGCGGCCACTGGTGGCCGGCGCGTTCGAGTTCGCGTTCATGGGTGGCTCGATGGGCGCAGTGGTCGGCGAACGCTTCGCGCTGGGCGCCGAGCGTGCGCTCGAGATCGGCGCACCGTTCGTAAGCTTTTCCGCAAGCGGTGGCGCGCGCATGCAGGAAGGATTGTTCTCGCTGATGCAGATGGCCAAGACCGCGGCAGCACTGGGCCGGCTGCGCGCGGCAGGCTTGCCGTACATCTCGGTGATGACCCACCCCACCACCGGCGGCGTATCGGCCTCGTTCGCGATGCTGGGTGACATCAACCTGGCCGAGCCCGAGGCCCTGATCGGCTTTGCCGGCCCGCGGGTGATCGAGCAGACCGTGCGCGAAACCCTGCCCGAGGGATTCCAGCGTTCCGAGTTCCTGGTCGAGCACGGCGCCATCGACCAGATCTGTGACCGGCGCGAATTGCGCGATCACCTGGCCGATCTGCTGGCGCTCTTGATGAAACAGCCGCGGCCCGAGCACGGCCCGCTGGTGGACGCGGCGTGAGCCGTCGCTATTTCGGCACCGATGGCATCCGCGGGCGCGTGGGCGAGGGCCCGATTGCGGCCGATTTCATGCTCCGGTTGGGCAATGCCTACGGCCATGTGCTGCAGGCCATGGCCAAGCGCAGCGACGGCTGGCGCAAACCGGTGGTGATCATCGGCAAGGACACCCGCATCTCCAACTACATGTTCGAAGCGGCGCTGGAGGCCGGGTTGGTGGCCGCCGGTGTCGACGTGCAGCTGGTCGGTCCGATGCCCACGCCCGCAGTTTCCCACCTGACCCGGGCGCTCCGCGCCGATGGCGGCATCGTCATTTCGGCATCGCACAACCCGCACCATGACAACGGCATCAAGTTCTTTTCCGCCGAGGGTGAGAAACTGGACGACGCCACCGAGCTGGCGATCGAGGATGCACTGGAGCTGCCGTTCGTCACCGTGGCCTCCGAGCGCCTGGGCAAAGCGGTACGCACCCGCGATGCGATTGGCCGCTACCTGGAGGCGTGCAAGAACTCGGTGCCGCGGCGCTTCGACCTGGGCGGCATGCGCATCGTCGTGGATTGTGCCAATGGCGCGACCTACCAGGTGGGCCCCATGGTGCTGCGCGAACTGGGTGCGCGGGTGGACGTGGTGGGTGCCGAGCCCAATGGGCTGAATATCAACGACGGGGTTGGTTCGACGCATCCGGAGCATCTCGCTGCGCGCGTCGTGGAAATCGGCGCAGCGCTGGGTATCGCGTTTGACGGCGACGGGGACCGCGTGCTGTTCGTGGACGATGAAGGCACCACGGTGGATGGTGACGGCCTGATCTACATACTGGCCAATGACTGGAAGCGCACGGGTCGCCTGCACGGCCCGGTAGTGGGCACGCTTATGAGCAACTACGGCCTGGAGCGCGCATTCAACGACGCCGGTATCGAGTTCGTGCGCAGCAAGGTGGGCGACCGCCACGTGCACAAAGCGCTGGTGGAAGGGCAGGGCGTGCTGGGCGGGGAGGCTTCCGGCCACTTGCTGTGCCTGGACCGGACCAGCACCGGCGATGCCATCGTCAGTGCGCTGCAGGTGCTGGACGTGCTGGTCCGCAACCAGGTCTCGCTGCGCCAGGCGCTGGCTGGCCTGGCCATGGTGCCGCAGAAAACCATCAACATCCGCCTGGCGAACGGGTCCAGGCCGGTCGAAGACGAAAGCGTCAAGCGCGCACTGGCCGAGGCACAGGCCGCAGTGCATGGCCGTGGCCGCGCCTTCCTGCGTGCCTCGGGCACCGAGCCGGTGGTCAGGGTGACCGTGGAAGCTGACGACCACGCCTTGATGCAGGGCACGCTGGAGCGCCTGGCGGAGGCGGTACGTGCAGCGGCGTGAGCAGGTGATGATTGCGGTGGCCGTGGTCGTGGCCAAGGCGGGATCTTTCTGGCTGCTGTACCTCCTGCTGGCCTGATCCGGCCGCTGCATCCTCCCATCCGGCTACTGAATTCGAGAGCGATCCATGAACGCACGCATCCCCACCCTGGACATCACCCGTTTCGACACCGACCGTGATGGTTTCGTTGCCGAGATGGGCGCTGCCTATCGTGAGTGGGGTTTTGCCGGCATCCGCAACCACGGCATCCCCCAGCACGACATTGATGCGGCCTATGCAGCGTTCCGCGATTTCTTCGCCCTGCCCGAACAAACCAAGCGCAAGTACCACGTGCCCGGCAGCGGCGGCGCACGCGGATACACGCCGTTCGGGGTGGAAACAGCCAAGGACTCCAAGCATTTCGACCTGAAGGAGTTTTGGCACATTGGTCGTGAGATCGCGCGTGATTCACCTTATGCCGAAGCGATGCCGCCCAACCTTTGGCCTGAGGAAGTCCCCGGTTTCCGCGAGCATGGCTACGGCCTGTACCAATCCCTGGACAAGCTGGGCTCCAGGGTGCTTTCTGCGCTGGCCCTGCATCTAGGGCTGGACGAGCGTTTCTTCGCCGACAAGACCGATTCCGGAAACTCCATCCTGCGCCCCATCCACTACCCGCCGATCATCGCCGACGACGTTCCCAACGTCCGCGCCGGGGCGCATGAGGACATCAACCTGATCACCCTGCTGGTCGGGGCCAGCGCAGCGGGGCTGGAGGTGCGTTCGCAGCAGGGCGAGTGGGTGCCCTTCACCTCAGACGCAGACACCATCGTGGTCAACATCGGCGACATGCTGCAGCGCCTGACCAACCACGTGTATCCGTCCACCACCCACCGGGTCACCAACCCGCCTGGCGAGGCGGCGCGCAAGCCGCGCTACTCGGTGCCGTTCTTCCTGCACCCGAACCCTGACTTCCTGATTGACGTATTGCCATCCACGATCAGCGCCGATAACCCAAGCCGCTATGCCGAGCCGATCACCGCCCAGGACTACCTGGAAGAGCGCCTGCGCGAGATCAAGCTGAAGTAAGCGCCTGCATCGGCAGCCACGCGGCGCCTAGCCGGTCTTGCGGATCCTGCCCGAGTTGCGCCCCATCAGGTCCAGCACCAGCCGGTCCGGCAGGTGCTTGGTGACGAAGCGGAGCAGCTTGTAGACACCACCCGGCACCACGATGACCCGCCCACGCTGGTTGCCATCAATACCGGCCATGGCCACCGCATCGGCGTCCAGCCATGCCCACTTCGGCAGCTTGGCCATCATCTGGCGGGTACCGGTGACGTCATGGAACTCCGAGTAGGTGAAGCCGGGGCACAGTGCGGTTACCTTGACCCCGTGCGCCCTGTTTTCCAGCGCCAGCGACTCACTGAACTTGACCATGTACGCTTTGACCGCGGCGTACAGCGTCTGCCCATCCGCCCCCGGGACCAGTGCGGCAAACGAGGCGACGTTGAGGATGCGCCCGCTGCCCGAGGCCCGGATCGCGGGCAGCAGCCGCCAGGTCAGTTCACTGACTGCCCCGACCATCACCTGCAGGAACCCGGCGTGCGTCGCCCAGTCCTTGGTCAGGTAGCGGCCGGGCACGCCATAGCCTGCGTTGTTGACCAGCACCCGGATCGACAGGCCGCGGCGCTGGATTTCGGCGACCAGTTCGGCGGGTGCGCGCGGGTCCGCCAGATCGGCCGGGATCACTTCCACCGGCACCTGCTGGCGCAGCTCCGCTGCCAGCAGCGACAGCTTGTCCTCGCGGCGGGCGGTCAATACCAGGGGCACTCCGCGGCGCGCATATTCGTGCGCAATCGCCGCGCCGATGCCGCTGGACGCGCCGGTTACCAGCGCCCAGTGGTTCCGCGTGGCGTTGCTGGTGGTCGAATCGGGATCGGAGTCCATGGGGGAAGCGCCTGTCTGGGGTGGAGTGGGCTATCGGCTATCCTTTGTGGCCTTGGCGGAAGGCCATGACAGGAGCGTATCGATGCGTCGCAGGATCGTAGCCGGAAACTGGAAGCTGCACGGCAGCCGTGCCTTTGCCACCGGGCTGGTGGCCGAGATTGCAGCGGGTTTGCCGCTGGCGGGCGTGGAGCTGGTGCTGCTGCCGCCCAGCCCGTATCTGGGCGAGCTGATCGAGGATTTCGAGCGCTACGCCATTGCCTTTGGCGCCCAGGATGTCAGCAGCAATACGAAGGGCGCCTATACCGGCGAGGTGTCTGCCGAAATGCTGGCCGATGTAGGCGCCCGCTATTGCCTGGCCGGCCACTCCGAGCGGCGCCAGCACCACGGCGAGAGCAGCCAGCTGGTGGCCCTCAAGTTCCAGGCTGCCCGCAGCGCCGGCCTGGTGCCAATACTCTGCCTGGGCGAGACCCTGGAGGACCGCGAGGCCGGGTTGACCGAATCGGTGATCGCTGCCCAGCTGGGACCCGTCCTGGACCTGGTGGGGGCACAGGGTCTGGACGGTGCGGTGGTTGCCTATGAGCCGGTCTGGGCGATCGGTACCGGGCGCACCGCCAGCCCCGCCCAGGCGCAGTAGGTCCACGCCTTCCTGCGTGGTCTGGTCAGGCAGGGCGATGCTAGAATTGCCGACTCGCTGCCGCTGCTGTACGGCGGAAGCGTGAAGCCGGACAACGCGGCTGAACTGTTCGCACAGCCTGACGTCGACGGTGGGCTGGTCGGCGGTGCTTCCCTGGTCGCTGCTGACTTCCTGGCCATCGCCGGTGCGGCGGCAGCCGCGGCCGCGCACTGAAACTGATTTCCATGTCCGGCATGCGCTGCTGGACCCTTCATTTGATCGAGACCCTGAAATGTTGATGTTGACCCTGAATGTGATCTACGTGCTGCTGGCCCTGGCCATCATTGCCATGGTGCTGATGCAGCGTGGCTCCGGCGCGGCCGCCGGTTCCGGCTTCGGTGCAGGCGCGTCCGGCACCGTGTTCGGTGCGCGTGGCGCATCCAACTTCCTGTCCAAGAGCACCAAATGGCTGGCCGTCGTTTTCTTCGGCATCAGCCTGTTCATGGCCTGGCAGGCCGCGCACAGCGCACGACCGGTGGTGCAGCAGAGCCTGGGCATCATGGATCAGGTTCCGGCGGTACCCGGCGCGGGCGAGATTGCTGCGCCGGTGCCCTCCACGGTTCCCACGGCCCCGGTCACCACCCCGGTCCAGTCACCTTCCACGGTGCCGTCCATTCCGTCTGCCGCACCCGCCACGCCTGCCAGTGGCGATGCGGTGCCGGCCAACCCGGCGCCCGAACCGCCCACCAAGCCATAGCGGGACACCTGAAGACGGTTACAATAGTCTTCGCGCAAGGGCTTACCCAGGCGCATTTGTTTGCCCAGGTGGCGGAATTGGTAGACGCACTACCTTGAGGTGGTAGCGGCGAAAGTCGTAGGGGTTCGAGTCCCCTCTTGGGCACCACTGTTGCGAATCCTTCTCGAAGACCGCGCCTGATGGGCGTCGACTTTACAATGGGGAATCGCACATCCTGTTTCGGCAAGGCGCACCCCGCGCTGGCCGGTCAGGAGCCACCAACCGAGGACCACGCGTGCTGGCCGAATACCTGCCGACTCTGTTGTTCCTGATCGTGGCCACCGGCATCGGCATCGCGCTGATGGTGGCGGGACGGTTCCTCGGCCCGCGTCGTCCCGACGCGCAGAAACTTTCGCCCTACGAATGTGGCTTCGAGCCATTCGAGGACGCGCGCATGAAGTTCGACGTGCGCTATTACCTGATTGCCATCCAGTTCATCGTGTTCGACCTGGAAATCATCTTCATCGTGCCCTGGACCCTGGTCTTCCCGGAGCTTGGGGTGCGCGGCCTGGTCACCATGGGCCTGTTCGTGGGCATGTTGTTCCTGGGGTTCATCTACGTGTGGAAGAAGGGAGCGCTGGAATGGGAGTGAACCTGTGAGCGTGCTGGGCACCATCGATCGATTGATGACCAACCCGATCCCGGAAGGGCGCGTGGACGACATCCTGCGCCCGGAGGGCGGCAACCCGCTGCTGGAAAAAGGCTACGTCACCACCAGCGTCGACGCGCTGATGAACTGGGCGCGCACCGGCTCGATGTGGCCGATGACCTTCGGCCTGGCCTGCTGCGCGGTGGAGATGATGCACGCCGGCGCCTCGCGCCTGGACCTGGATCGCTACGGCGTGGTGTTCCGCCCGTCGCCGCGCCAGTCCGACGTGATGATCGTGGCCGGCACCCTGGTCAACAAGATGGCCCCGGCCCTGCGCAAGGTCTACGACCAGATGCCCGACCCGAAGTGGGTGATTTCGATGGGCAGCTGCGCCAATGGCGGCGGCTACTACCACTACTCGTATTCAGTGGTGCGCGGCTGCGACCGCATCGTCCCCGTCGACATATACGTACCTGGCTGTCCGCCCACCGCCGAGGCCCTGGTCTACGGCATCCTGCAGCTGCAAAAGAAGATCTGGCGCACCCAGACCATCGCCCGTTGATCACGACCCGCTGATCCCTTCCTGACCCCACATCGAGCACGCCACCGCCCCCATGGCCGAGCAAGCCGCAAGCTACATCGAACAACTGCAGGCGCGATTCCCGGACGCAATGCTCTCCATTGCCGAGGATCGCGGCGAGGTCACCCTGGAAGTGCCTGCGGAAACCTGGCACGCCGCCTGCCTGTCGCTGCGCGACGATTTCGGCTTCGAACAGCTGGTGGACCTGTGCGGCGTGGATTACCTGGGCTACGGCTGCGACGAGTGGGAGACCGCCAACGTGTCGTCCGAAGGCTTCAGCCGCGGCGTGGAGCTTGGCTTTGGCCCGGGCCGGTTCAGCTGGGAAAACCGCCCGCATGGCCAAGGCCCGGTGCACCGTTTTGCCACGGTCGCGCACCTGCGTTCCTACCGGCATAACCGCCTGCTGCGCGTGCGCTGTTATGCCGCCAACGACGAGTTGCCCACGGTGGCCTCGGTCACCGATATCTGGCCCGGCGCCAACTGGTTCGAGCGGGAAGCGTTTGATCTGTTCGGCATCCTCTACCAGGGGCACCCGGACCTGCGCCGGATCCTGACCGACTACGGCTTCGTCGGCCACCCGTTCCGCAAGG
>JAJAZJ010000269.1 GCA_026785795.1 Pseudoxanthomonas sp. | reverse complement strand
CGGCTGCCCTGGAAGTAGCCAACACCATTGCCGAGGCCCGGCACACGTTCTCCGACCAGCCCACCGGGGTGGAAGTGGAAATCGAGGGCGCCCCCAGCGAGCGGGTCAGCACCTACGGCTGAGCCGGACAAGCCGGTAGCTGGTTGGAAAAACCCAAGCGCATCAGTGGCCTGCGCGACTGGCCCGCGCGCATGCGGCAGTCGAACGATTGCTTCACATACCGCCGGTGACAACCCGACTATCCTCCGCTTCCACACTGGAGCGACCGCATGCGTAGCCTGACTGCCCTCTTACTGCTGCTGTGGATGGCCCCGCCCGCCTGGGCTGCCAAGCCGGTGACCTCGGTGCCGGAACTGGACATTTCGCGCTATGCGGGCCAGTGGTACGAAATCGCGCGCCTGCCGATGACGTTCCAGAACAAGTGCGTCGGCGACGTGACCGCGGCCTACACCCTGCGCGACGACGACCTGATCGGAGTGCGCAATTCCTGCCGCACCCAAAGCGGCGAGATCACCGTTTCCGAAGGTGTGGCCCGGTCGGTAGCGGGCCACCCTGGCCGCCTGCAGGTCCGCTTTGCCCCCGAATGGCTGTCCTGGGCGCCCTTCGTCTGGGCCGACTACTGGATCATCGACAAGGACCCCGGCTACACCTGGGCCGTGGTGGGCGAACCCGGCCGCGACTACCTGTGGATACTTTCCCGCGAGCCCGGCATGGACCGCGCCCTGTTCGAGCAGATCAAGGCGCGCACCGTGGAAATGGGCTATGACCTGAACCCACTGATCCTGTCCGGCCCGTTGCGCTAGCAACCCGCCCCATACGCCGTAGTATCCTTGCAGCCATCGAGTTGCGAGGTACCGGCATGAAGCGTCATTCGGGTTGGATTTCCCTGGTTTTTCTGACCGCCGTGCTGTCCGCCTGCGCCACCGGCCCGGTGAAGCGCGTGTCACCCCCAGCGGCCAGCATCCAGCAGCTCACCGTCAATGCAGACGGCAGCTGGACCGTGGATCTGCGCCTGCAGAACTACAGCAGCATGCCGATGCGCTTCACCCGCGCCAGCCTGGCGATCACCGTCGGTGACCAGGCTGCAGGCACGCTGGAAGCCGCGCCCCGGATTTCCGTCGGCCCGGAGTCGGCCGACGTGGTCAGCCTGCCGTTCAGTCCGTCGGTGGGGGCGCGCATCGTGGTTGCCGACGCGCTGGCGGGACGCAAGTCGCTGGGTTACGCCCTGAAGGGACCCGTCGACGCCACCCCGGAAACCGGCAAGTCGCGCACCTTCAAGACCGAGTCACGCAATACCCTTACGCCCGTACCCGGCCTGGACGGCGTGCTTCGCTAACCCACTCCTGTAGGAGCGCCCCCTGGGCGCGAGCTCCTGGTTCCCGATGCACGACATGCGAAAGCCCGCGCCCAGAGGGCGCTCCTACGAAAACCGTATAAACCACAGAGCATATTGACGCATGAGCACCTACAAAGCCCCCCTGGGCGATATCCGTTTTGCCCTCTACGACGTATTGGGTGCCGAAGCCCTGTTCGCCCGGCTGGGCTATGCCGACGCCAGCCGAGACCTGCTGGATGCGGTGCTGGACGAAGCCGCGCGCTTCACCGAAACCGTGCTGGCACCGCTCAACAGCGTGGGCGACGAGATAGGCTGCCGTTTCGACAGGGCGAGCGGCGACGTGGCCACGCCGCCCGGCTTTCGCGAGGCCTACACCCAATTCATGGAAGGCGGCTGGACCGGGCTGACCGCAGCGCCGGAGTATGGCGGACAGGGCCTGCCGCACACGATGGGCGTGCCGCTGAATGAAATGATCAACGCCGCGAACTTGGCCTGGGGGAATTTCCCGCTGCTCTCCCACGGCGCGGTGGAAGCACTGAAGCAGCACGGTGAAGCCTGGCAGCAGCAGGCCTTCCTCAAGCCGCTGGTGGACGGGCGCTGGACCGGCACCATGTGCCTGACCGAGCCACACTGCGGCACCGACCTGGGCCTGATGAAGACCCGCGCCGAAGCCAATGCCGACGGCAGCTATGCCATCACCGGCACCAAGATCTTCATTACCGCCGGTGAGCACGACCTGACCGACAACATCGTGCATCTGGTGTTGGCCAAGCTGCCCGATGCACCGCCCGGCGCCAAAGGGATTTCGCTGTTCGTCACCCCCAAGTTCAAGGTGGCGCGCGACGGCGTAATGGGCGAGCGCAATGCCCTGCGCTGCGGCTCGATCGAACACAAGATGGGCATCAAGGGCTCGGTCACCTGCGTGATGAACTTCGATGGCGCCGAAGGCTACCTGGTGGGTGAACCGCACAAGGGCCTGCTGGCCATGTTCACCATGATGAATACCGCGCGCCTGGGCGTGGGCCTGCAGGGCATCGGCCTGTCCGAGCGCGCGTACCAGAATGCCCTGCGCTATTCGCTGGACAGGCTGCAGACGCGTTCGCTGAGTGGCGCGAAGTTTCCAGAAAAGCCCGCCGATCCCATCATCGTGCACCCCGACGTGCGGCGCATGCTGCTGACGGTGAAATCACTGGTGGAAGGCAGCCGGCTGCTGGCCCTGCATGCCGGCATGCTGATCGACGTGGCCCACCACGCCGAAGACCCCGCCGAACGCGAGCAGGCCGATGTGCTGGTCAGCTTCCTGACGCCCATCGCGAAAGCCTGCCAGACGGAGTGGTGCATCGAGAACACCTACCACGCCATGCAGTGCTTCGGCGGCCACGGCTACATCCACGATTACGGCATGGAGCAGCTGGCCCGGGACGCGCGCATCACCACCATCTACGAGGGCACCACCGGGATCCAGGCGCTGGACCTGATGGGGCGCAAGACCGCCTCGACCAAGGCCGCGGGATTGAAGCTGTTCCTGGCCCAGATCGAAGCCTTCGCCGCGCAGCATGAAGGCGATGCCACGCTGGCCGAGTTCATCGTTCCCCTGCGCCAGAAAGCCGCCGAGTGGGCCAGCCTTACCCAGGGCATCCTGCAGCGCGCAGCGGGTGATGCCGAGGAAATCGGCGCAGCCAGCACCGACTACACTTTCTATTCCGGTTACGTGACGCTGGCCTATTGGTGGGCGCGCAGCGTGGCCGCCGCCGATGCCTCGGGCCACGACGAGGCATTCAAGCAGGCCAAGCGCGAAACCGCGCGCTTCTACTTTGCCCGCATCCTGCCGCGCACGCTGTCCCACGCCGCGGCGATCGAGTCCGGTGCCGAACCGCTGATGGCCATGTCAGCAGAACGCTTCAGCGCCTGACCGTGTGTGGGAGCGGGTGATACACATATCGTCAACGATTAGGTATAACCTCTTTCTCCGATGGAAGCAGATACCAGCCAGCTTCAACCGATCGGCCACCCGGGTACCGCCCTTGCGCCAGGGCTCGCCTCGCATCCCGCCACCCATTCGGCCAGCGTGCGCCTGCTGTCGCTGGACGCACACGGCCGGGTCCTGGACTGGATCAACTGGCAGGACGCCACCTGCCTGTATGCACGCGATGCCGTCGCCTGGACCCTGGGCGATCCCTGCCTGCGCGTACACGGCGGCACCAGCCGCCTGAGCGGCGAACAAAGCATCATCGAGCTGCACCCCATCGTTGCCTCGCGCGGCCATGCCCGCGCCCAGGCGCTGTCGCCTACGCCCACCCTGACCAACACCGCCCTGTTCGCCCGCGACGCGCAGCTGTGCCTGTACTGCGGGCGCGAGTTCTCCCGCCCCAGCCTGACCCGCGACCACGTGCTGCCCCTGTCCAAGGGAGGCCGCGACACCTGGGAAAACGTGGTCAGCGCGTGTTTCCAGTGCAATTCCCGCAAGGCCAACCGCACCCCGCAGCAGGCCAATATGCCGCTGCTCGCGGTGCCCTACCGGCCCAGCTGGATCGAGCACCTGATCCTTTCCAACCGCAACATCCTGGCCGACCAGATGGCCTTTCTGAAGGCGCAGTTGCCCAAGCGCAGCAAGCGCTTCGCCGCGGCCTGAGCAAGGCTGCTTGCCCGCCCCCGCAATGCGGAGGAAAATACGGCAAATGATCGACCCGACCCGTTATCCGCGCCTCTCGCGCATCAACCTGCCCGCGGACCTGCGCAAGTTCGACGAATCCGAACTCACCGCCGTCGCCGACGAGCTGCGCGCCTACCTGGTCGAATCGGTCGGCCGCAGCGGTGGCCATTTCGGCGCAGGCCTCGGGGTCATCGAGCTTACCGTGGCTTTGCACTACCTGTATGACACGCCCAACGACCGCCTGGTGTGGGACGTGGGCCACCAGACCTACCCGCACAAGATCCTGACCGGGCGCCGCGACCAGATCCACACGGTCAAGCAGGCCGACGGCGTGGCTCCGTTCCCCAAGCGCGAAGAAAGCGAGTACGACACCTTCGGCGTGGGCCACTCCTCGACCTCGATCTCGGCCGCGCTGGGCATGGCGATTGCCAGCGCCCAGGCCGGCAGCGAGCGCAGGGTGGTGGCGGTAATCGGCGACGGGGCGATGACCGCGGGCATGGCCTTCGAGGCGCTCAACCATGCCGGCGGCATGGAGGATCCCGAGCCCAACCTGCTGGTGATCCTCAACGACAACCAGATGTCGATCTCCGAGAACGTGGGCGGCCTGACCAAGATGCTGGGCCGGATCAGCAGCAGCCGCACGCTCAACGCGCTGCGTGAAAGCGGCAAGAAGCTGCTGGGCGACAAGCGCAAGCCAACGGCGCGTTTCATGCGCCGCTGGGAAGAGCACTGGAAGGGCATGTTCGTGCCCTCCACGCTGTTCGAGGAAATGGGCTTTCATTACACCGGCCCGATCGATGGCCACAACGTGCCGGCCCTGGTCAGCGCGCTCAAGACCCTGCAGACCCTGAAGGGGCCGCAGCTGCTGCACGTCATCACCACCAAGGGCAAGGGCTACAACCTGGCCGAAGGCGACCAGATCGGCTACCACGCGGTCGGGCCGTTCGACCCCGACAAGGGGCTGGTCAGCAAGGCGGCCGCGAAGAACCCTACTTACACCGAGGTCTTCGGTGACTGGCTGTGCGACATGGCCGCTGCCGATCCCCGATTGCTGGCCATCACCCCCGCGATGCGGGAAGGCTCCGGGCTGGTCCGCTACAGCAAGGAATACCCGCACCGCTATTTCGACGTCGCCATCGCCGAACAGCACGCGGTCACCCTGGCTGCGGGCATGGCCTGTGAAGGGGCCAAGCCGGTGGTCGCCATCTACTCCACTTTCCTGCAGCGCGGCTACGACCAGCTGGTGCATGACGTGGCCATCCAGGGCCTGGACGTGCTGTTCGCGATCGACCGCGGCGGCGTGGTCGGACCGGATGGCCCGACCCATGCGGGCAGCCTGGATTTCAGCTTCCTGCGCTGCGTGCCGAACATGGTGGTGATGGCACCGGCCGATGAAAACGAATGCCGCACCATGCTCTCCACGGGCTTCCAGCATGCGGGGCCCGCCGCGGTGCGCTATCCGCGCGGCACCGGGCCGGGCGTAGCGCTGCAGGCTGCGCTTGGCACGCTGCCCATCGGCAAGGCCGACCTGCGCCTGCGCGGCGCGCGCATTGCCCTGCTCGCCTTCGGCGCCACCGTGGCCGCTGCCGAGCAGGTGGGACGGGAGCTGGGACTGAGCGTGGTCAACATGCGCTTCGTCAAGCCGCTGGACCGGGCGCTGATCCTGGAGCTGGCGCGCACCCATGAAGCGTTCGTTACGGTTGAGGACAACGTGGTCATGGGCGGCGCCGGCTCCGGCGTGGCTGAACTGCTCAATCTGGAAAACGTGCAGCTGCCGGTGCTGCACCTGGGCCTGCCGGATGCGTTCCAGCACCATGCCAGCCGCGAACAGCTGCTGGCCGAAGCCGGAATCGATGCGGCCGGAATACGCGCAGCGGTGCTTGCGCGCTGGCCAGCGCTGCTGGCCGCGACGCCGCTGAGTGCGGCCAGCTGAGGAAGCTGCGGGTGTGCGCCGCGCTGCAGATGCAGTAGCGGCGAAAGATTGCCGGGAAGCTCAGGGCTCCTCGACCACGTAACCCTTGGCCCTTAGCTTGGCCAGGTAGCCGTCGCGCTTCAGCAGCAATGAGATCGGCAGGGTCGCAAAGGTGACCTGGTTGCGCGCCAGTGCGCCTTCTGCGGTTTCAAGCCATGCAGCCTCGATCCGCTGGGCCAGTCGATCCATGCCGCGCTTCTTCGCGATGCTGGTTTCCAGCACCGCGTCGATGCAGGCGCGGTTCTGGTCGTCGTAAGGCAGTGCGCGCAGCGCTTCGATGTCGCCAGTCGCCCATGCATTGGCGCGCGCGGTCATCGTGGGCAGGTCGGTTTCAATACGGCCCAGGGTCTTGGCAAAGCACTCCTGGTCACCCAGCGAGGAGGAGGCAAATTCCTTGATGGCTTGCTTTGGCTTGTCGATCTTGATCTTGACCGCCGAAGGCGTGGACTTGACCCCATGCTGTTTGGCCGCCTTGCGTACCACCGGGCCGACGACCCCGGATTCGGTCAGCCCGGCTTTCTTCATCGCCGCCTCGTAGAGTTCGCGGGCAGCGAAGATGGGGCGCCACTTCTCCACGCCCTGGTCGCGGCCCATGTACGTGGGCTTGAGCGCCTGCCAGCGTGCATACAGCTCAGGCGGCAGGACCTGTACCAAGGTTTCACCGCCAGGATTCTGGCGCGCCTTGAGCAGCGAAGGTATCAACAGCGCACCGCGCACCATGCCAATGTCCGAACCGGCGGTCACGCCGGGCGACTGGATGACCTCCTGCGCCTGCGCGATCACCGCCTCCACGTCGCGCGAAAGCCAGGTCATGCCCTTGGGCAGCGGCGTCAGCGTGCCCATTACCCACATTACGTTATCGCCCTTGCTCACCTTCCACATGCCGGGCCCGGGCTGGACCCCGCTGACGACCATGGTTTCCATTTCCAGCACGCCATCATCCGTAATGATGGGCTGCATCGGTTCGGGAGATGGTTCGACCCCGGCCTGGGCGATGGCAGGAAACGGGGTGCAGACCAGCAGCAGGCAGGCAAGAAGCAGACGCATGGGGTGTGGTTTCCTGCACAGCCCGTGGGATGGCCAGATTAGCCTGACCCCATTACCAACCGACACCCCCTTGCGCACGCCAGATTCGATTCATTCAGCACGTCGTGCTGTGCGGATCAATCCAGGTCGCCGGCTGTCGGGGGCGGATCAGCGCGGCGGCGCGCGGGGGCATGGCGGGATGCCACTGCAAACGGGTAGCCCGGGCGCAAAAAAACCCGCAGCTTGCGCGGCGGGTTTCCGGGATGCTTTCGCTCGTGGTCGGGACGGCCGGATTTGAACCGACGACCCTCTGCCCCCCAGGCAGATGCGCTACCAGGCTGCGCTACGCCCCGAATCGATACGAATGCCCACCTTGGCGGCGGGGCTGGGATTATATCCGACTTTCCTGCCGCTTCCGAAGACGGTGGCGCGTGGCTCAGCGCCGCAGGAGCTGCAGCACTTCTTCCAGCTCGATCCGCACCTGCTTGACGATCTGGTTGCTCAGCGCCGACTCCTGCTTGGCGCCTTCACCTTCCAGACGCAGGCGTGCGCCGCCGATGGTGTAGCCCTGTTCGTAGAGCAGGCCGCGGATCTGGCGAACCATCAGCACATCGTGGCGCTGGTAGTAGCGGCGGTTGCCGCGGCGCTTCACCGGCTCCAAGCTGGGGAACTCGGTTTCCCAGTAGCGCAGCACGTGGGGCTTCACGTCACACAGCTCGCTGACTTCACCAATGGTGAAATAGCGCTTGGCCGGAATCGGAGGCAATTCGCGGTTGCTGCCCGGGTCAAGCATGCGCGACCCCGGCGTACGCTTCCACGCGTTCCTTCAGCTTCTGGCCGGGACGGAAGGTCACTACGGTGCGTGCGGAAATCGGGATTTCCTCGCCGGTCTTGGGGTTGCGGCCCGGGCGCTGGCTCTTGCGGCGAAGATCGAAATTGCCGAAGCCGGACAGCTTTACCTGGCGGCCCTGCTCCAGCGCTTCGCGCAACACGTTGAAATACGCGTCGACGAATTCCTTGGCCTCGCGCTTGTTCAGCCCGACTTCGTCGAACAGGCGCTCGGACATCTCCGCTTTGGTCAGTGCCATTCAGTGTTTCCCCCTTACCTTCATCCGCGAATCCGGGCGCCGTGTTCTCGCCCGATGGCAGCCACCACCCCGGTGACTGCCGTTTCCACATCGTGGTCGGTCAGAGTGCGGGAGTTGTCCTGCAAAATCAAGCCCATAGCCAAGCTCTTTTGACCTGATTCGACCCCATTGCCCACGTAGCGGTCAAACAGCAGGACCTCCCGCAGCAAAGGGCCCGCAGCTGCGCTGACGGTGGCCGAAATGGCCGCCCAGGGCACGCTGTCGGCGACGACGAACGCGAGGTCCCGGCGGACGGACGGGAACCT
>JAJAZJ010000268.1 GCA_026785795.1 Pseudoxanthomonas sp. | reverse complement strand
GCAGCGCTGCTCCAGCCAGCGGCGTGAAGGTATCCGCGCCGACCACGCGCTGGAACGGACGTGAAGCAAAACCGGCTTCGGCGATCGCGCTGATCACCCCCTCGCCTACTCCGGCTGAATGGCGGCCTTCGTCAACAATGAGGATGCGCTTCGCAGATCCAGCCTGTTCGGCAATGAAGTCTTCGTTCAGCGGCACCAGCCAGCGCAGGTCGACCACCCGAACCTTCCATCCGTGCTGCCTGCCTATCCTCCGCGCGGCGCGCAGGCTCATCGGCACGCCGTTGCCGTAGGTGAAAATGACCAGATCATTGGCTTCAGCGTCATAGACGCGGCCTTCTCCCAGCAGCATGGCTTCATGCGCTGGCGGATAGGCGGTCAACCACCCGCCATCCCCGGCTTCGTACAGGTCCTTGGTCATGTACAGCGCAATGGGCTCCAGGAAGATGCTCACCCGCCCGTCCACCTTGGCCAGCGCGGCCAGGGTGCGCAGCATGCTGGCGGCATCGTCGCCGCGCGATGGGCAGCCGACCACCAGGCCGGGGATGTCGCGCAGCGCGGCAATCGAGTTGTCATTGTGGAAGTGGCCGCCGAAACCACGCTGGTAGCCCAGCCCGGCCATGCGCACCACCATCGGGTTGCGGAACTGGTTGTTGCTGAAGAACTGCAGCGATGCAGCCTCGCCGCGGATCTGGTCACAGGCGTTGTGGAAGTAGGCCAGGTACTGGATCTCCGGCACCGGCAGCATGCCCAGGTTGGCGTAGCCCTGGGCCAGACCCAGGATCATGGTCTCGTCCAGCAGCGTATTGAACACGCGGCTGTTCCGGAAAGCCTTGTGCAGGCCCTTGGTAACCGTATACACGCCGCCCTTCTGGGCCACGTCCTCGCCGAACAGCAGGGCTTCGGGATACTTGCAGAAAAGATCATGCAGGGCGTTGTTGATCTGGATCGCCAGATGCCGGGGTGGCTGCGCTTCCGGAAGCTTCCCGGCGCCGCCGAACACCTGCAAACGCCTGTCGCCATCACCGATGCGCCGCGCTTCGGCCATCACCTTGTCGGGGGTATAGGGCGCCAGCGGCGCGGTTACGTCTTCCAGCCGGGTCAGCTTGGGTGTCCTGTCGGCCACATCGGCTGCCGCGAAGCACTTCGCCCGGATACTTTCGTAAACAGCAAGCAGCTCGTCCTTCGAATGAATCCCCGATTCCAGCGCAATGGCCGCCGAACGCAGCAGCGGATCGCCCGCTTCCACGGCAACCAGTTCTTCGATGGAGCGCCACTCGATTTCGAAATCGGTGCCCGCATGGCCCATGAGCCGGGTGGTGCGCAGGTGCAGGAAAGTCGGACGACGCGAGCGCCGGCAGTGCTCCACCGCAGCCTGAACCTGGCCAAAGCCTTCTGCAAGATCCAGGCCATCGGCGTAGAAGTAGTCCAGGTCCTGGCGGGTGGAGAAGTTGCGCTCGATCCAGCCACCCGGCGTCTTCACCGAGATGCCAATGCCGTTGTCTTCACATACGAACAGCACCGGAGCCGGCAGCTTCTGATAGGAGGTCCACGCGGCCGCGTTGAACGCGGTCTGCGCGGTGGCGTGGTTGCTGGAGGCATCGCCGAACGAGCAGATGGCAATGCTGTCGTGCGGAATCGGTGAGGCATGCCCGATGCGCCTGGCCTGCTCGATCGCCACCGCCGTGCCCAGCGCCTTGGGCAGGTGCGAGGCAATGGTGGAGGTCTGCGGAAGCACCCAGAGCGGCTTGGAACCCCAGACCTTGTGCCGCCCGCCTGACGCCGGGTCTTGCGAACTGGCAGCGAATGAAAGCGCAGAGTCCATGATCGGATCCATGCCGGGCAGCTTGCGGAAACGTTCGGCCATGAATGCGCCGGAACGGTAATGCAGGAATGCCGGATCGGTGTGCCGGGTCAGGCGCGCGACTAAGGCGTTGCCTTCGTGACCGGAACTGCCGATGGTGTAGAAGACCTTGTCCTGCACGCGCAACACGCGCGCCATCAGGTCCAGATGGCGCGATACCAGCTGGGATTCGAACAGTTCGACGAACGATTGTGCGTCCAGCGCACTGCCCTCGACGACCGCTTGGCCGGGCGCAGCCTTGGGGTTGACCCGCCCGCTCCACTGCAGCACGAACTCGGTGAAATTTTGGTCGCAGATCGCAGCCCGGTTGAGCCCTTTCATGCGGGCAGGAATGGTGGATGTGGTCATGTAGTTTCGCTGCTCATCATTGGGCAGGCCAGCGTGAACTCACGGAATCCGGCAACGTCCGCAAATTCACCCTGCGCCATGCATGGGGTTCCGCCGCCGACAAACCTTTTTGCTTCCTCATCGGCGATGAACGCTGCCCTGAGCTCGAAGTCCGCTGCCTGCGGGGGGCGAAGGAGCAGGCGGTCGGTCTCCAGCTGCAGGGCGAAGATGCTCATGGGCTCTCTCTTTCTCCCCTTATTCCGGCGGGAGAAGGAAAGCAGAATCAGAACGCGTTGATGCCGGTCAATTCCCGGCCGATCACCAGCTGATGCACGGTCTCGGTGCCCTCGTAGGTGATCACCGACTCCAGGTTCAGTGCGTGGCGGATCGCGGCGTGTTCGGTGGTAATGCCGGCGCCGCCCAGCAGGTCGCGGCAATCGCGGGCGATGTCGATGGCCATGCGGCAGTTGTTCCACTTGGCCAGCGAGACCTGGGAATGCTGCAGGGTGCCTGCATCCTTCAGCCGACCCAGCTGCAGCGACAGCAGCTGGGCCAAGGTGATGCGGCGGGCCATGTCGGCCAACCTGATCTGCGCGCTCTGGGTAGCCGCCACCGGGCGCTCGAAGATGATGCGTTCCTTGGTGTAGCCCAGGGCCTCATCTAGGCAGGCGATGGCCGCGCCAATCGGACCCCAGGTGATGCCGTAGCGGGCCTGCGACAGGCAGCCCAGCGGGCCCTTGAGGCCTTTCACATTCGGCAGTCGATTGGCTTCGGGCACGCGCACGTTGTCGAAGAACAGCGCCGAGGTAACCGACGCGCGCAGGCTCATCTTCTTGTGTATTTCCTGGGCCGTGAAGCCCGGAAAGTCCTTCTCCACCACGAAGCCCTGGATGCCGTCGTCGGTCTGCGCCCAGACGATGGCGATATCGGCCAGGTTGCCGTTGGTGATCCACATCTTGGCGCCGTTGAGAATCCAGTCACCCCCGTCGCGACGGGCGTTGGTCTTCATGTTGCCGGGGTCGGAGCCGCCGTGCGGCTCGGTCAGGCCAAAGCAGCCAATCACCTTTGCGGCGGCCATGTCCGGCAGCCAGCGCAGGCGCTGTTCCTCACTGCCGAAGGCATGGATGGGATACATGCACAGCGACGACTGCACGCTGACGAAACTGCGGATGCCGGAGTCACCGCGCTCCAGCTCCTGGCAGATCAACCCGTAACTGACCGCATTGAGGCCACCGCCGCCGTACTCCTCCGGCAGGGATGAACCCAGCAGCCCCAGCGCCGCTATTTCGGGAACCAGCTCCTTGGGGAAACGTGCCTGGTCGAAGGCGTCGCCGATGATCGGGCGCACCCGCTCGTCGGTGAAACGGGCCACCGTATCCTGCACGGCGCGCTCTTCCTCGCTCAACAGCGAGCGTATGTCGAACAGATCGTAGGGATTGAGCGCCATCGTGGGACAGCCGGTGTGGACAGTCGCTTATTGTATTCGGGCCGCACCGGCAAGGTAACCCCTCACGTAGAAACCACCGTTGGAAACAAGGCCGGCCAGGCCGGCATTACGCAGGGGTCGTGGCCGGTTTGCTCAGCCCTGAGGGTTGCCCGCGGTTCGGCTGGTCCCGGTGACTACCTGGCCGTCCACCACCGGCAGCCGGTCACCGGGCTCGTAGTCCATGCGGACGGTCTTCTCGGCGCCGTCCAGGCGATAGGTCACGTCATAGCCCAGCACCTTGTCGGTCGAGCCCAGGGCGATTCGCGATCCGGGCTTGCTGTCCATGCGCATGGTTGCGTTGC
>JAJAZJ010000267.1 GCA_026785795.1 Pseudoxanthomonas sp. | reverse complement strand
GCATTGTCCAGATCGGGAACAGGAGCCAGGCCCCGATGCCGAGGATGACCGCTGGAATGACCAGGATCCCCGCCTCACGGTTGAAGAATGGATAGACCAGGCAAAAGACGGTCGCCACCGACAGCCCAACCGCAACCAGAAGCACGAACGTGCGCGCAAGACCGCGCAACGTTCGACTTGAACTGAAGAAGGCGATGCCCCACGCGATGGCCACAACCAGCAGGAATGGGATCAACAGCTTCATGGCCGCCGCAATCGGATTCCGGTTGGTTCATAGCCGGGTCCGTCATCCTGAACTGCGGCGGTCAGCACCGGCGTCCGACCGGCGCCTGACGCCCCTCCTGCCTGCCCATGGCGCATCCATCGCGCCGGCCCAACCCCTGGCACCGCAATGCGGCAGCACTGCAGGGCGCTATTCCCACTCAATCGTCGCCGGCGGCTTGCCGCTGATGTCGTAGACCACCCGCGACACACCGCGTAGTTCGTTGATGATGCGGTTGGAGACCGTGCCCAGGAAGTCGTACGGCAGCTGCGCCCAATGCGCGGTCATGAAGTCGATGGTCTCCACCGCACGCAGCGCGATCACCCACTCGTAGGCGCGCGCATCGCCCACCACGCCCACCGACTTCACCGGCAGGAACACGGCGAAGGCCTGGCTGGTCCTGTCGTACAGGTTGGCCTTGCGCAGCTCCTCGATGAAGATCGCATCGGCCTGGGCCAGCAGCTGCGCGTACTCGCGCTTCACTTCACCCAGGATGCGCACGCCCAGCCCCGGACCCGGGAACGGATGGCGGTAGACCATGCTGCGCGGCAGGCCCAGCTCCACGCCCAGGCGCCGCACTTCATCCTTGAACAGCTCGCGCAGCGGCTCCACCAGACCCAGTTTCATATGCGCCGGCAGGCCACCCACGTTGTGGTGGCTCTTGATCACATGGGCCTTGCCGGTCTTGCTGCCGGCGGATTCGATGACGTCCGGATAGATGGTGCCCTGGGCCAGCCACCTGGCATTGGCCAGTTTCTGCGATTCCTCGTCGAATATTTCGACGAACAAACCGCCAATGATCTTGCGCTTGGCTTCCGGATCGGCCACGCCTTCGAGGGCCTTGAAGTAGCGATCGGCGGCGTTGACGCGGATGACCTTGATGCCCAGCCCGCCCTGCTCGGCTTCGCTGGCGAACATGGCCATCACCTGGTCGCCTTCGTTCCAGCGCAGCAGGCCGGTGTCCACGAACACGCAGGTCAGCTGGGTGCCGATGGCCTTGTGCAGCAGGGCCGCGACCACGGACGAGTCCACGCCACCGGACAGGCCCAGGATGACTTCATCGGACCCCACCTGTGCGCGCACGCGCGCGATCTGGTCGTCGATGATGTTGGCTGCGGTCCACAGGGTCTGGCAGCCGCAGATCCCGGTCACGAAGCGGCGCAGCAGCGCTTCACCCTGCCGGGTGTGGGTGACTTCCGGATGGAACTGCACGCCGTACCAGCGCTTGTCCTCGTTGGACATGGCGGCCACGGGGATGCGGTCGGTGGTGGCGGTGACGGTGAAACCCGGCGGCACTTCGGAAACGTGGTCGCCATGGCTCATCCACACGTCAAGGCGCGGGGTCTGGCCCGCATGGTCGTCCAGCCCTGCGAGCAGCGCGTCCGGCGCAACCACTTCGACTTCGGCATGGCCGAATTCACGCGCGTCCGCCGCTTCCGTCGCCCCACCCAGCTGCGCGGCCAGGGTCTGCATGCCGTAGCAGATGCCCAGGATGGGCAGGCCCGAGTCGAACACCTGCTGCGGCGCGACCGGTGCGCCCACCTCGGTGGTGGATTCCGGGCCGCCCGACAGGATGATGCCCCTGGCCCCGTAAGCCGCGATCTCGGCAGGATCGTGGTCCCAGGCCCAGATTTCGCAATACACCCCAATCTCGCGAATGCGACGCGCGATCAGCTGCGTGTACTGCGCGCCGAAGTCCAGGATGAGGATCTTGTCTTGGTGGAGGGTGGTCATTTTGGGCGGGAATCAGGATTGGAGATTCGGGATTCGGAAGTGGTGCTTGGTCAAAACAATCGCGGCAGGCTCATCTAATCCCCAATCTCCAATCCCGAATCCCCCCATCAACCCATCCGGTAATTCGGCGGCTCTTTGGTGATCTGCACGTCGTGCACGTGCGACTCGCGGGTGCCGGCATTGGTGACGCGCACGAACTTCGGCCGCGTGCGCATCTCCTCGATATTGGCGCAGCCCACGTAACCCATGGAGGCGCGGATGCCGCCAGCGAGCTGGTGCACGATGTTGCGAAGCAAGCCGCGGTAAGGCACGCGGCCCTCGATGCCCTCGGGTACCAGCTTGTCGGCGTCGGAGGCGTCCTGGAAATAGCGGTCCTTGCTGCCCAGCTCCATCGCGCCCAGCGAGCCCATGCCGCGGTAGCTCTTGTAGCTGCGGCCCTGAAACAGCTCCACCTCGCCCGGCGCCTCTTCGGTACCGGCGAACAGGCCGCCGATCATGATGCTGCTTGCGCCGGCCACCAAGGCCTTGGCGATGTCGCCGGAATAGCGGATGCCGCCATCGCAGATCAGGGGAATGCGGCCCTTCAGCGCCTCGGCGACCATGCCGACAGCGGTGATCTGCGGCACGCCGACGCCAGCAACGATGCGCGTGGTGCAGATCGAGCCCGGACCGATGCCGACCTTGACCGCGTCGGCACCGGCGTCCATCAGCGCCAGCGCGGCGTCTCCGGTCACGATGTTGCCGCCGATGACCTGCAAATTCGGGAAGTTCTTCTTGACCCAAGCGACGCGGTCGAGCACGCCCTGAGAATGGCCATGCGCGGAATCAACCACGATGACATCAACGCCGGCCGTGACCAGAAGCGAAACGCGCTCTTCGGTGCCGCCACCGACACCGACGCCGGCGCCAACGAGCAACTGCTCCTCGGCATCCTTGGCGGCGAAGGGGTTGTCACGCGCCTTCTGGATGTCCTTGACCG
>JAJAZJ010000266.1 GCA_026785795.1 Pseudoxanthomonas sp. | reverse complement strand
GTAGGCGGCAGCTTCGACCTCAAGGTGGGTCAGGCGCTGGATTTCGACCAGGAAAAACGCCGTCTGGAGGGCGCCGGCTACCGCAACGTGCCGCAGGTGCTGGATCCGGGTGACTTTGCCGTGCGCGGCGGCCTGCTGGACGTGTTTCCGATGGGTGCACAGGCGCCCCTGCGCATCGAGCTGCTAGATGACGCGATTGACACCATCCGCGTCTTCGACCCGGAAACCCAGCGCTCACTGCAGCAGGTGCAGGCGGTAAAGATGTTGCCCGGGCGGGAAGTTCCGCTGGACGAGGCAGCGGTGCGCCGCGCGCTGGACACCCTTCGCGACCGCTTCGACGTGGACACCCGCCGCAGCGCGCTGTACCAGGACCTGAAGTCCGGCATTGCACCGGCCGGCGTGGAGTACTACCTGCCGCTGTTCTTCGAGCAGACCGCCACCCTGTTCGACTATTTCAGCGACGCCATGCTGCCGCTGGTGGCCGATGGTGCCTACGAAGCCGCGGAAGCCTTCTGGGCCCAGACCGGCAACCGCTACGAACAGCGCCGGCACGATATTGAACACCCGCTGCTGCCCCCGGACGAGCTGTTCCTGGCACCGGATGCGCTGCGCGCACAGCTCAACCGGCTGGCCCGGGTGGAGGTCTGTGGCGCGCAGCACCCGCGCCACGCGGAAGCCAAGGCACTGGGCGAGCAGCCGGTGCCGGTGCTGCCGCTCGCTGCCAAGGACGCAGCCCCGGCCGAAGCGGTCAAGTCGTTCCTGTCCAGCTATCCGGGCCGGGTGCTGGTCGCGGCAGACTCGCCGGGGCGGCGCGAAGCGCTGCTGGAAGTGATGCAGGCGGCGGGGCTTACGCCGCAGGTCATCGCGGACTTCGGTGCATTCGCCGCGCCGGCGCAGCCCGCGAACGCTGACCCGAAGTCCGGCACGGCCCCGCGTTTTGCCGTTGCGGTCGCACCGCTGCAGGACGGCTTTGCGCTGGACCAGCCGCAGATCGCGGTGCTAACCGAGCGCCAGCTGTTTCCCGAGCGCGCCACCCAGGCCCATCGACGCAAGCGCAGCGGACGCGAACCCGAAGCCATCATCCGCGACCTGGGTGAGCTGAGTGAAGGCGCACCCATCGTGCATGAGGACCATGGCGTCGGACGCTATCGCGGCCTGGTGGTGCTGGAGGCCGGCGGCACGCCCGGCGAATACCTGGAAATCGAGTACGCAAAGGGCGACCGCCTGTACGTGCCGGTGGCACAGCTGCACCTGATCAGCCGCTACTCCGGTGCGTCGGTGGAAACCGCGCCGCTGCATTCCCTGGGCGGTGAAGCCTGGACCAAAGCCAAGCGCAAGGCCGCGGAAAAAGTGCGCGACGTGGCCGCCGAGCTGCTGGAAATCCAGGCCCGCCGCCAGGCCCGCGCCGGACTGGCGCTGCACCTGGACCGCGCCATGTACGAACCCTTTGCTGCGGGCTTTCCGTTCGAGGAAACCCCCGATCAGCACCACGCCATCGAAGCAGTGCTGCGCGATTTGACCAGCTCGCAGCCGATGGACCGCGTGGTGTGCGGTGACGTGGGTTTCGGCAAGACCGAAGTGGCACTGCGCGCCGCCTTCGCTGCGGCCAGTGCCGGCAAGCAGGTCGCGGTGCTGGTGCCCACTACCCTGCTGGCCGAACAACACTACCGCAACTTCCGCGACCGCTTCGCCGACTGGCCGCTGAAGGTGGAGGTGCTGTCGCGCTTCAAGAGCACGCAGGAGATCAAGGAGGAACTGCGCAAGGTGGCGGAAGGCTCGCTGGACGTGATCGTGGGCACCCACCGCCTGCTGCAGCCTGACGTGAAGTTCAAGGATCTTGGCCTGGTGATCGTGGACGAGGAGCAGCGTTTCGGCGTGCGCCAGAAGGAGGCGCTGAAGGCGCTGCGCGCCAACGTGCACCTGCTGACCCTCACCGCCACGCCCATCCCGCGCACGCTCAACATGGCCATGGCCGGGCTGCGCGATCTTTCCATCATCGCCACCCCGCCGCCGAACCGGCTGGCGGTGCAGACCTTCATCACGCGCTGGGACCCGGCCCTGCTGCGCGAATCGTTCCAGCGCGAGCTTGCGCGCGGTGGCCAGGTGTATTTCCTGCACAACGAGGTGGAAAGTATCGGCCGCATGCAGCGCGATCTTGCGGAGCTGGTGCCCGAGGCGCGCATCGGCGTGGCCCACGGGCAGATGCCCGAGCGCGAACTGGAGCAGGTGATGCTTGACTTCCAGAAGCAGCGTTTCAACGCGCTGCTGTGCACGACGATCATCGAATCCGGCATCGATATCCCCAACGCCAACACCATCATCATCAATCGCGCCGACCGCTTCGGCCTGGCCCAGCTGCACCAGCTGCGCGGCCGCGTGGGCCGTTCCCACCACCGCGCCTATGCCTACCTGGTGGTGCCGGACAAGCGCAGCATGACCGGCGATGCGCAGCGTCGCCTGGACGCGATCGCGGCGATGGACGAACTGGGCGCGGGCTTCACCCTGGCCACGCATGACCTGGAGATCCGCGGCGCCGGCGAACTGCTGGGCGAGGACCAGAGCGGGCAGATGGCCGAGATCGGTTTCAGCCTGTACACCGAACTGCTGGAACGCGCGGTGCGTTCGATCAAGCAAGGCAAGCTGCCGGACACCGATGCCGGCACCGCGCATGGCGCGGAGGTCGAACTGCACCTGCCGTCGCTGATCCCGCACGACTACCTGCCCGACGTTCACACCCGGCTGACCCTGTACAAGCGCATCAGCAGCGCGCGCGACGCCGATGAACTGCGCGACCTGCAGGTAGAGATGATCGACCGCTTTGGCCTGTTCCCGGACCCGGCCAAGCACCTGTTCGCCATCGCCGAACTCAAGCTGGCCGCCACCGCGATGGGTATCCGCAAGCTGGACCTGGGCGAAAACGGCGGCCGTATCGTGTTTGAAAGCCAGCCCAGCATCGATCCGATGGCGGTGATCCAGATGATCCAGAAACAGCCCAAACTGTATTCGATGGATGGCCCGGACAAGCTGCGGATCAAGCTGCCGCTGCCGGAGGCAGCGGATCGGTTCAATGCGGCGCGCGGCCTGTTGACGGCGCTGAGCAAGGGCTGAAACGCGCCTGGTCAGCGTATGGCTATGCGCGCTCGCCGGGGCCGGGGGTTCAACCGCGCCTAGCCATCCTGGCGACCATCATCGACTACCCCGTCCCGCCAACTTGCGTGTGGCGCCAGCAGGTATGTAAATATAGAGTGAATCCATTCATCACCGCGCCGGACTGCGCGCGCGGGTACACTCGCCGCGTTCGCCCTAAATGCCTCTTTAAAAGCGGATTCTGTCAAGTCACGCATACAGGACAATACAACGACATGAACACCACATCATCAGACACCGAACTGCACGAACCGCCCTCCAGGCCGTTGAACAAGAAGCTGATAGCTAGTCTGATCGCTTTGGTTTTGGTCGTCGCCGTCTATGTTGGGGGTTACTTTCACGGCCGCTCCGAATTGAAAGCACAGAAGACCGACTACGAGCAACGGGTTGGCGTTATTCAGGATAAGTTGAGCGGGACCGAGAAGCAGCTCGTGCAGGAAACGGCGCGCAACCACCTGCTTCTGGCTCGCAACCTGCTGTACAGCACCTCCATGGACCTGGAGGAGCGCAATTTCGGCACCGCCAATACGCGACTTCAGGAAGCGGCCGCGGCGCTGGCCAAAGTAGGCTCGGGCAGCGGAAACTTTGACCGCGAAAAAGTCGCGCAGCTCAGCACGGCGGCTTCCCAGATGAATATCAACGTAGCCACGGACCTGGAGCAGCAGCGCGGCCAGGTACTGGGATTCGCCGCCCAGCTTGATGAGCTGATGAGCACGAATCCGTAGTTTTCTCCGCGGTATCTGCAACGCCCATGTATCGCATCGGGCTCGGGGTTCTGGTGCTGGCCCTGACCGGCTGTGTTACGGCGCCATCCGAGCCCGGCGCGCCCGCAGCCGTGGAGTTCATCGTCGTCCGCCATGCGGAGAAAATCGCGACGCAGGCCGAAGACCCCCAGCTCAGTGCGTCGGGACTGAAGCGGGCCGCCCCGCTGGCGCGCTTGTTCCGCGATACCGACATCACCACGGTGTATTCCACCGACTTTCGGCGGACCCGGCAGACTGCAGCACCGACCGCTGAAGCCCATCGGCTCGACCTGACGCTCTACGATGCGCGAATTCCCGCGGCGCAATGGGCCGCAAGCCTTCGCGCACGCCACGAGCAGGGAGCGGTTTTAATCGTCGGCCATAGCAATACCGTGCCGGATATCGTCAGCGCGCTTTCCGGGGAAACCGTCGAAGCCATGCCCGAAAGCCAGTACGAACTCATTTACCGTGTCGCCTTTGCTGCTGATGGAAGCGTCGACCTCCAACGCACGCAGTTTGGCGCTATTGACTGACGCTTCTGGAACGCAACTTCCATGTCCGCATAGGTGGCACATGCAACCGCCTACCGCCAACGCATACGAAGATCACAGCGGCAGGTTTCCGGCGCCAGAATGCTGCAAAGCCAGCTGGCGGATTCCATGCAGGCTTTCGCCAGATCTCCGCGGAGAGGGTGTTCAGCGCTGTGCGTGGTCGCTGAGCGACCGGGCGGCGCCGGGCAACGCAATCAGGTCTTCCGCTTCTTGCGCGTCTTAACGTAAATATAACATCTGATCCGAACGGTTCAGGTGATTTCCGCCGGCCGTCGCACGTCGGCAAATTCCACATTCCTGAGG
>JAJAZJ010000265.1 GCA_026785795.1 Pseudoxanthomonas sp. | reverse complement strand
GTGCACTTGCTAGAATCCGTCCACACCACTGCCACGGAATCAACCGATGCCGCATCCGCGCCGCCTGCCCCGCTCGCCCTCCCTGCTCGCCCTGGCCCTGCTGGCCGCATTGGGCAGCGCCACCGCCTATGCGGCCCCGAAGAAGGCGCCGGCTGCGCCCGCGCAGTGCACGGACTTCTACGGCAACAGCAATGCGACCTGGCTCACGGCCAACGCCCTGCCCTCCGGGTTCACCGCGGTGACCGCACTGGGGCAGATGCGCGAGCGCAGCCAACAACAGCAGCGCGACCTGCTGGATGCCGCGGCGCTCGCGCCGCAGGGAGACGTGGAAAAACTGCTGGGCGACTTCTGGGCCAGCGGCCTGGACGAAGCAGCCGTGGAGGCCGACGGCGCCAATCCGATTGCCCCCCTGCTGGGCCGCATCAACGGCATCAAGAAGGCCAAGGACGTGCCGCCTGCCATTGCCGCCCTGCATCAGGTCGGCATCCCGGTGGCCTTCAACTTCAGCCCCGACGTGGACCTGCGCGCGCTGGACCGGCACATCGGCTACTTCATGCAGGGCGGCACCGGGCTGCCCGACCCGGCCTTCTACACCCGTGGTGACGAGGAAACCCGCGAGCTGCTGGGTCGCTACCGTGCCTATGTAAAGCAGATCCTGGCCCTGACCGGCACCCCGGAAGCCCGCCTGGAGGCCGAATCGCAGGCCGTGATCGACATCGAAACCCGCATTGCGCAGGCATCGAAGTCACCGGCCGACCTGCGCTTGCCCAGCAACAGCTACGCGCCCGTCGCTACCGGCGAGCTGGACAAGCAGTACCGCAACCTGAAGCTGGGTTCCTTCCTGGGGGCCCAGGGCGTCAAAGACGACACCGTGTCCCTGGCCAACCCGGCGCTGTTCAAGCAGCTGGACAGCATGATCACCGGCGCCAAACCCGACCAGTGGAAGGCATACCTGCGCTGGCGCATCGGCGATGCCATGGCCCCGTACCTGGCGCGCTCGTTCCGCGATGCCGAGTTCAATTTCCGCGGCATCGTCCTGCGTGGCGAAACCGCACCCGCGCCGCGCTGGCAGCAGGTGCTGGATGCCATCAACACCGGCGCTGGCCCAATGCTGGGCCGCGAGTACGCGCGCCGTTACCTGCCGGCGGAGAACGACGCCAAGGCTGAATCCATCGCCCGCGACGTACGCGGTGCGCTGGGCCGCGGCATCGACCGCAACACCTGGATGAGCGTGGCCGCCAAGGACGAGGCAAGGGCCAAGCTGGGCAAGCTGAAGATCGAAGTGGGCACCCCGCTGCGCGACCTGGACTACAGCGTGCAGCCGATGGGTCGCAGCAGCTTTGGCAGCAACATGCTGATTGCCTCAACGTGGCAGCGCCGTGAGGAAATGAAGCGCATCGGCAAGGGCAACGCGGACCGTCGCTGGGATGTGCTGCCGCAGCAGCCCGCGCTGGCCTACGATATCGCCCAGAACCGCCTGATCGTGACCGCAGCAGTGCTGCAGCCGCCCGTATTCGACCCTGCACTCGGTGACGCGGCGCTGTTTGGTTCTTACGGGGCGCTGGTTGGACACGAACTGACCCGCGGCTTTGACGCCACCGGGCGCCGGGTGGATGCGAGCGGCGAGGTCCGTGACTGGTGGACGCCGGCCGACGTGGCCGCGTGGAGTGCCCTGGGCCAACGCGTGGCGCAGCAGTACGGCAGCTACAGCTTCCCCGGCCTGGGCAAGACCAAGGTCAACGGCCAGCTGACCATGGACTCGAACGTGGCCGACATCTCCGGCGTGGAGTTGGCCTGGGATGCATTCAACACCGCACAGCCCGGCGCCACCACGGACAACCGCAAGACCTTTTTCCGTAAGTGGTCCGAACTGTGGGCGCAGCGGCTTTCCGAGGCTGAAGCCACGCAGCGGGTCAGCACCGACGTCCGTGCACCCGGCCAATGGCGCAGCAACGGCCCGCTGGCCAACCAGCCCGCCTTCAGCCAGGCCTTCGCCTGCAGGGCCGGCCAGCCGATGCGGCGCAGCGATGCAGACCAGATCAAGGTCTGGCAATAGGCCAGGCGGTTTGGATGAAGTGGTACGGGAACGGCGCGGACAATCGCGCCGTTTTCATTCCTGTACCCAAGCTGCTGTGGGGATCCGCCTAGCTGACGCTGCGCGGCCCCGGTGGCCTGCGCTTGCCGAACGGCGGCTGCCCACTCCAGTAACGAATCAACAGCCAGCCGGTGAGCATGCCGCCGAGATGCGCGAAGTGGGCAATGCCCGGCATGCTGCCGGTGGCCCCTGCCAGCAGTGAAAGCCCGCCAATCAGCAGCACGCCTACCCGCGCCGGGATGAAGAACGGCAGCGGGAAGATCATCAGCTTCTGCTGCGGGAACAGCAGCCCGAACGCCAGCACCAGGCCCAGCACGCCACCGGAGGCGCCGATGGTGGGGTAGGCCTGCCCGCCATTGGAAAGCGTCCACCAGCCCACCACCAGCTGCAGCACCCCTGCCCCGATCACGCAGCCCAGGAAGTAGATGGCGAAGCGGCGATTGCCCCACGTGTGTTCAAGCGGTGGACCAAACATGTACAGCGCGAACATGTTGAACAGCAGGTGCATGAAGCTGCCGTGCAGGAACCCGTAGCTGAGCAGCTGCCAGGGCAGGAAGGAGTACCCCGGCGAGGAGGGGCTGTAGGTGCCGTCGCTGATCGGCCAGAGCATGAAATTGGCCAGGGCGCGGTCACCCACGGCCATCTGCAGCAGGAAAACCGCCACGTTGGCGATCAGCAGGAATCGGGTAACCGGTGGCAGCTTGTTGAGCATGGGCGATCCGTGGAAATCCGTAGGCCTATGATACCGGCATGCCTTCCCTGCCTGTGGCGGCCCCACACGACCCCGCCGCGCTTGCAGTGGCATTGAGAGAGCATGGCGCGTGTCGGCTGCCCGGCTTCACCGATGAAGCCGCAACCGGACGCTTGCGCGAAGCACTGCAGCTGTCGCAATCCGCAGGCGACTTCCACCCGGCCCAAGTGGGGCGTGGCGATGCGCAGGGGCTGCATGCAGGCATACGCGGGGACTCGACCGCCTGGATTGACGGACACAGCGGCCCTGCTGCGACTGCTTACCTCGCCGCACTCGAAAGCCTGCGGCTGCAGCTGAACCAGCGGTTGTTCCTGGGCATGCAGGAAGTGGAGGCACATTTCGCCTGCTACCCGCCCGGCAGCCGCTACCGCCGGCATCGCGACCGTTTCCACGACAGCGACGCGCGCGTGCTTTCCTTCGTGACCTACCTCAACCGTGACTGGCAGAGGCAAGAGGGCGGAGCATTGCGCCTGTACCTGTCGCAGGGCGCAGTAGACGTCCTGCCGCAGGGCGGCCTGACGGTCTGCTTCCTCAGCAGCATCGAACACGAGGTGCTGCCGGCTACCCGCGAGCGCCTCAGCATTGCCGCGTGGATGCGCACGCTGGCGCCATGATCAGCCCGGTGGCGGGCCCCACAGCTGTTCGTCGATGCCAGGCAAGCCCTTGCCGCCATGAGTCGACTTGTCCACCCGGCCATTCACCACGGCGACGCCTTCGCCCCGCAGTCGGCGGGACTGTTCGCGAAATCCTTCGGAACCCAGCGGCATCGCAATGCGCCCATCGGCACGCAGCACGCGGTGCCACGGCAGTCCCGGGTCCGTGTTCTCGCTGAGCAGGCGTGCGACCAGGCGGGCGCGTCCGGGCAGGCCCGCACGATGCGCGACTTCCCCATAGGCCGCCACCTGGCCGCGAGGAATCGCGCGGACGGCGGCCAGGATGCGTTCGGCGGAAGACTTGTCGACCATGTGCCATTAGGATAGCGACAGCACCGCACTGGAAGTAAGTCATGCAGAATTTCGAACAGATCCGCAGCCACCTGATTAAAACAGGCTACAAGCTCAGCATGCAGGATCCCTTCGTGGCCTGCGTCGAGCTGTCGCTCGACCACGGCAGCCGCCATCAGGCGATCTTCCTCTCGGAGCTGGGCAACGACGATTCGCGTGCCTACCTGCGGGTCAGCACCGGAATTGCGCCCATCACCGGCGTCGATGCGCGGCGCGCACTCGGCTTCAACTGGCAGAGCAGCGTGGGCTACCTGGCCATCGGCGAACTGGACGGCGTCCCCTACCTGCAGCTGTGCGAAAACCGCCCCTATGATGGCCTGACCCCGGCGGAAGTGGACCGTCTGGTGCTGGAAATTGGCGGGCTAGGCGACAACATGGAGCGTGCTCTGTCCGCAGGCGGCGACCTGCTCTGATTTTCCTTCTCCGTCGGGGAGCAGGGAAAAACCCGCAGCACCCGCCGAGTGCGTTGACCAGGCACCGCGGCAGGTAGGCGGCCCCGGTCGCCCCTTGCCAAGGTTCAGCCCACCAGGCCTGGCCGCCCACCGGAAATCCACGCCACGGCGAGCTCCACGGGTTTTGCTAGACTATCCACGCGCTCCAGAGCGCCACCTATGGAACACGACCCTCACCCTCTCCCATTCCCGCCTGCGTGCGGCGTAGGCGTTCCAGCGTCTGGCCTGCCGGGTGCAGATCATGCTTGAGCTGCTGGTGGTCATGGCCCTGATCCTGCTCAACGGCTTCTTTGCCATGTCCGAGATGTCGGTCATGACCTCTCGCAAGAGCCGGCTGCGGCAAATGGCGCAGACCAGCCTGCGCGCCCAGCGCGCGCTCGAACTGTCGGAAAGGCCGGAAAACTTCCTGTCCACGGTGCAGATCGGCATCACCCTGATCGGGGTGTTGACCGGCCTGCTGGGCGGCGAGGCGATCGGTCTGATTTTTGCCGGCTGGATCAGCCTGCTGGTGCCGGCCGCCGATGCCTATGCACACAAGATCGGGATCGGCTTGGCGGTGGCGCTGATCACGTTCCTGACCCTGATCTTCGGCGAGCTGGTGCCCAAGCGCCTGGCCATTGCCCGTTCCGAGAAAATCGCCGGTTTCGTCGCCCTGCCCATGAGCTGGCTGGCGCGCGCTGCGGCGCCGGCCGTACACCTGCTTTCGGTGACCACTCGCCTGGTGCTGCGCCTGCTGGGCCTGGCCAAGGACGACAGCAGCGCGATCACCGAAGAGGAGATCCGCATGCTGGTGGCCGAAGGCCACGAGCAGGGCGTGATCGACGTGGACGAGCGCAACATGATGCACCGGGTGCTTCGTTTGGGGGACCGCACCGCAGACAGCCTGATGACCCCACGCAAGAAAGTGGTGTGGCTGGACCAGTCGGCGAGCTACGAGGCCAACCTGGACACCATGCGCACGTCGCAGTTCTCGCGCTTCCCCGTCTATCGCGGCAGCGACCAGGACGTGGTGGGGATCCTGGAAGTCAAGTCGCTGCTCGACCGATTTGCGGAGCGTTCTCCGGAAATCTTCCATAACCTCCGCGAACCACTCTTCGTCTCCGAATCCACGCATGCGATGAAGCTGCTGGAGATCCTGCGTGAAGAGCAGCAGTCGCTGGCACTGGTGGTCGACGAGTATGGCGAGATCCAGGGTGTGGTAACCCTGAGCGACCTGATGGGTGCCGTGGTGGGCAGGCTGCAGGCATCTGAAAACGGCGACGAAGACGCGCTGGTGGTCACCCGCGAGGACGGCTCGCTGCTGGTTGATGGCTCACTGCCCAATGACGACTTGAGTGAACTGTTGGGCGGGGTGGCCCTGCCCGACGGCGACGAGGCCGACTACAACACCCTCGCCGGCCTGGTAATCGAACAGTTCGGTCGCATCCCGCAGGTCGGTGAGTACTTCGACTGGGCTGGCTGGCGCATCGAGGTGGTGGACCTGGACGGCGCACGCATAGACAAGCTGCTGCTGCAGAAGCTGTCGCTGGATGATGATGACGACACCAGCGCCTGACCCCGCGGCCGATCCGCCCAGCGCGGACCCTGCACTCAGCACGCGGGCCATGCTTGAGGGCTTCGCGCATGGCGATCCCGACGACAGGCTGCTGATAGGCGCGCTGGTGGCTGGGCTGCCGCACACCGCTTTCGGCATGCTGCTGCTGGTCGGGTTGATGCCCGCCTTCCTGCCGCTGCCCGGGCTGGCCGGCGCCGTCAGCGGTCCGCTGGTGATGCTGGTCGGCTTGCAGCTGATGATCGGGCTGCGCAAGCCCTGGCTGCCGGCCTTCCTGGCCCGCCGTGGACCAAAGCGGAGCACGATCACGCGCTTCCGCGACCTGGCCGCGCCTTGGCTGAACCGGCTTGAGCGGGTGGTACGCCCGCGCATGCACTGGGTGCTGGAGCACCCGCTTGCCAGCATCTTCACCGGCGTGCTGCTGGTCCTGCTGGGCCTGCTGCTGGCCCTGCCGATTCCCTTCACCAACTATGTGTTCGGCGCGCTGATGCTGCTGTTCGTGTTCGCACTGCTGGAACGTGATGGCGCCATGATGCTGTTTGCATGGCTGGCTGGCGGCATCGCCGTGGTGGTGTTCGGCTTCGTGTCCGGAAACCTGCTGGAAATGCTGACCAACGTGGTCCACGGCTGGTCTTGAAGCGGGCCACCGGCGCCCTGCGATGCATGGTGATCAATCGCGCACTCCGTGACACGCCGGCCCAGCTGCGCCTACGGGCTCAGATCAGCAGGTGCCTGAACTCGGTCGCCGTCATCGGATGGCCCAGCCAGTACCCCTGGGCCAGGTTGCAGCCGCGGGCGCGCAGGATGTCGTATTGCGCTTCCTTCTCCACGCCTTCGGCCACCACGGTGATACCCAGCGAGTGTGCCATGGCGATGATGGCCGTGGTCAGGGCCAGGTCATCCGGGTCACGCTGCATGTCGGCGACGAAGCTCTTGTCTATCTTTACCCCATCCACGGGCACCCGGCGCAGGTGGCTGAGCCCCGAGAAGCCGGTACCGAAATCGTCCAGCCACACCTTCACCCCGGTGCGGTGCAGCTTGGCCAGCAGCGCGCTGGCGTGTGCCTCGTCACTGATCACCGCGGTCTCGGTCAGCTCCAGGTGCAGGCGTGAGGCCGGCAGGCCGGTATCACGCAGGCAGGCGGCCACTTCCTCGGGCAGGTCGCCAGTGCGCAGCTGGCGTGGCGAGACATTCACCGAGACGAACGGCGGCTCATGACTGCCGGCAGCATTGGCCCACTGCGCGGCGGCGGCGCAGGCGGCACGCAGCACGCGCGGCCCGATGCTTTCGATCAGGCCGCTCTGTTCGGCCACGTCGATAAACACCGCGGGTGATATCGTGCCCATCTCCGGATGCTGCCAGCGCAGCAGGGCCTCTGCACCCACCACGCGACGGTCTGACATCCGCACGATGGGCTGGTAGACCAGGCTTAGTTCACCGCGCTCCCATGCCCCGCGCAGTTCCTGCTCCATGTGCACGCGACGCTCCACCGCCTGGTCCATGGCCCGGCTGTAGTAGCGATAGCAGTTCTTGCCCGCCACCTTGGCCTGGTACATGGCGATATCGCCATTCTTCATCAGGGCGCTTGCATCGGCCGCATCTTCAGGGAACAGGGTGATGCCGATTGACGTGCCCAGGAAGACCTGGCGCCCCTCCAGCATCAGCGGCTGGCCAAGTTCCCTGACCAGCGCCTCGGCCAGGCGGGTGGCGGAGTCGCGCACGTCCCCGTCCTGGATCAGGATGACGAATTCATCGCCACCAAACCGGGCCAGCAGCGCTTCATCCCCGCCCATTAGCCCCACTACCCCGCTTATGCGGTTGGCGAACTGCAGCAGCACCTCGTCGCCCGCTTCGTGGCCCAGGGTGTCGTTCACGCGCTTGAAGTCATCAATGTCGGCGAACAGCAGGCCCAGCTGGCGACCGGAGCCACGCAGCATCATCAGTCGGTGGTCCAGGCTTTCCCGGAACGCGAGGCGGTTGGTCAACCCGGTCAGCGCATCGGTATAGGCCATGCGCCGCACGTCGCGGTCATGTCGCGCGATGCTGTCGTTCATGTCGCCGAATGCTCGGACCAGCGCACCCACCTCATCCTGGCGGTCGCTTACCAGGCGCTTGGCGTCGTAGTTGCCCACGCCGATGGCCTCGGCCGCATCCGCCAGTTCGCGGATCGGCTTGACCAGGGTGCGCTGCACGTACAACGCGATGGCGACGCAGGCCAGGGCGAGGGTCGCCAGCAGGGCCACGAACCAGCCCATGTGGCGCCGTCCCAGCTCCACCAGGCGGCTGTTGAGGTTGCCTGCGGCGCGCGCCTCGCTGGCGCGTATGTCCAGCAGTGAATAGCCCACCCGCACCCCGCCGATGCGCTCCTTGCCGATGGTGATGGCCTGCGACACATCCATCACCGTGTCCGTCCACTGGGTGACCCGTTCTTCCGGCGCATCCACGACAGGCGCCACGGGATCGGTCATGGCCTGGCCATAGGCGGCGATGTCGTAGGTACCGTCATGCACGATGTTGCCGTCGGCATCGTAGACCAGCACGTAGGCCACGTCCGGCTGGCGCGTTGCGGCCCGCACCGTGGCGCCGATCAGGTCCAGGTCGTAGAAATACAGCGGGTTGGTCAGCGAATCGGCCAGCTGCTCCACCATGCCCTCGCCGCGGCGGCTCAGCGCGTCGGCGGCCATGGTCTGCATCGCATCACGGCCCAGCAGGTCCACTTCACGCTGCATCACGGACTGGCGCTGGAGAAGCAGCGCAAGCAGGGCGAAGACCACGCCCATGGTGATGGTCAAGGCCATGAGGAATCGTGCCTGCAGGCCGAACCTGACTTTCATTCGAGCTCTTCCCGCACCCGGGTCACGTCATCACGCAGCCGCTCCAGGCCGCGCCGTGATTCGGCATCCACCGGCTGGAAGCGCGTGGTGCGGAAGAACAGGTTCATGGCCTCGCGTGCGGCCGGGTCGTCGGCTGCGGCAAGCAGCACTTCGCGCAGGCGCGCCTGCACGCGAGGGTCCAGGTCGCCGCGCACCATTTCCAAGGCACGCGGGTAGTCTGGCGTTTCGTGGAATATCTTCAGGTCCTTGCGGAAGGCTTCCGGCATCCGGCGGCTGTCGTTCCAGTCCAGGCTACTGAACACGCCCGCATCCACCAGCCGCTTGTGCACCCAGGCCGCGATGTTCAGTTCCGAACGCGCAAACACGTAGCCAACCGTGTCTGGCGTGGGCCGGTCCTTGGGCGAGAGCAGGATTTCCAGCTTCAGGCCCTGGTCAAGCAGGGCCGCCGCCGGGGCAATGTAGCCGCTGGTTGAACCGGTGTTCTGGAACGCGATGCTGCGGCCCTTCAGGTCTGCCAGGCTGCCGATACCGCTGTCCTGACGTGCGAAGAACACCGAATGGTAGCGACTGACGCCTCCGCGCTGGGTCAGCAGCAGGGGTTTGGCGCCGGCGCGTTTCTCCAGCTGCATGCCGGTGCCGGCGGTTCCGGTCACCCAGTCCACGCGCCCACGGCGCAGGTAGCT
>JAJAZJ010000264.1 GCA_026785795.1 Pseudoxanthomonas sp. | reverse complement strand
GCCGGGGTCGGGGGTTACTGGAGGGTCTCAAGGTGCTGGCGGTAGGGAAGGGACAGATCGGCGTGGCGGTGCTCAGCGAGGGGCTCGTATACAGGCCGCTGGACGAAGTTGCGTCCGTGGTCGACGTGCTGCAGACCCCGGCGTTCCTGTGCCGGCAGACCGACTTCATCCATAAGGTCGCCAGCGCCGGGCGCCCGGTGAACATCAAGAAGGGCCAGTTCCTGTCGCCGTGGGAAATGAAGCACGTCACCAGCAAGGCCAAGGCGACCGGCAACGATCAGATCATGGCCTGCGAACGCGGAGTGAGTTTCGGCTACAACAACCTGGTCAGCGACATGCGCTCGCTGTCGGTGATGCGCGATACCGGCTGCCCGGTGGTGTTCGACGCCACCCATTCGGTGCAGCTGCCCGGCGGCATGGACGGCAAGTCCGGTGGCCAGCGCGAGTTCGTGCCGGTACTGTCGCGTGCCGCAATGGCGGTCGGCATCGCCGGCATCTTCATGGAAACCCACCCCAAGCCGGAAGAGGCTCTGTCCGATGGCCCGAATGCGTGGCCGCTGGGCAAGATGGAGGCGTTGCTGGAAACGCTGATGGCGCTCGACAACGTCACCAAGCAGCACGGCTTCCTTGAAGCTTCACTTTGAACAGACCCACACACCCATGACCTCGATCAGCAAGATCCACGCCCGCGAAATCCTCGACAGCCGCGGTAACCCCACGCTTGAAGCCGAAGTCACGTTGGCGGATGGTGCTTTCGGCCGGGCCATGGTGCCTTCGGGCGCGTCGACCGGCTCCAAGGAAGCCGTCGAACTGCGCGACGGCGACAAAACCCGCTACTTGGGCAAGGGCGTGCAGCAGGCCGTGGCCAACGTCAACGGCGCCATCGCCAAAGCGCTGCACGGTTTTGATGCGGCCGATCAGGAAGGGCTGGACCGCCGCCTGATTGACCTGGACGGTACCGAGAACAAGGGCCGCCTGGGCGCCAATGCCCTGCTCGGCGTCTCGCTGGCCAATGCGCATGCGGTTGCGGCGTCGCGGCACATGCCGCTGTGGCAGCATCTGGCCAACGGCAGCGATGTGACGCTGCCGGTGCCGATGATGAACATCATCAACGGCGGCGCGCACGCCGACAACAACGTGGACTTCCAGGAGTTCATGGTGCTGCCGGTCGGTTTCGACTCGTTTGCGGAATCGCTGCGCGCCGGCGCCGAGATCTTCCACTCGCTCAAATCGGTGCTGAAAGGGCACGGCCTGAGCACGGCGGTCGGCGACGAAGGCGGATTCGCCCCGGACCTGCGCAGTAACGTCGAAGCGCTGGACACTATCCTGGAGGCGATCGGCAGGGCCGGCTACGTCGCAGGCGAAGACGTGCTGCTGGGTTTGGACGTGGCCTCCACCGAGTTTTACGAGAACGGCAAGTACCACCTCATGGGCGAGGGCAAGCGCCTGAACAGCGAGCAGTTTGTCGATTTCCTGGCGGATTGGGCGGCGCAGTACCCCATCATCACCATCGAGGACGGACTGGCCGAAGACGATTGGCCCGGCTGGAAACTGCTCACCGACCGCATCGGCGACAAGGTGCAGCTGGTGGGTGACGACCTGTTCGTGACCAACCCGAAGATTTTCAAGCAAGGCATCGAGTCCGGCACCGCCAACGCGATCCTGATCAAGGTCAACCAGATCGGTACCCTGACCGAGACGCTGGAAGCGGTGGCCATGGCCCATCACGCCAACTACGCGGCGGTCATCTCGCATCGTTCCGGCGAAACCGAAGACACCACCATCGCCGACATTGCCGTGGCCACCACCGCCACCCAGATCAAGACCGGTTCGCTGTGCCGCAGCGACCGGGTGGCCAAATACAACCAGCTGCTGCGTATCGAAGAATCTCTGGGCAAGCGTGCGCGTTATGCAGGTCGCGATGCGTTCCTATCGTTGAAGCGGTAGGCGATGCGCCGACTGGTCTGGCTGCTGCTGGGATTGGCGCTGCTGCTGGGCTGGCTGCAATACCGGCTCTGGTTCGGCGAGGCCAGCTGGGGCGAGGCTACGGCGCTCAAGAACCAGGTCTCGCAGCAGAAGCGCGAAAACGAGAGCCTGCGGGAGCGCAACAATGCGCTGGCTGCCGAAGTGGAGGACCTCAAGTCGGGCGAGGCTGCGGTGGAAGAACGCGCACGCAGCGAGCTGGGCATGGTCAAGCCTGGGGAGAAATTCTATCGGGTGGTGGAAACATCCCCCGCAGCAGCGCCGATTGACGAGGATGCAGCCAATCCGCCCGAACCCGGGCCGCGCCGCTGATGGCCGCGGCCTGGGTGGTGGTGCCTGCCGCGGGTCGCGGCGCCCGTTTCGGTAGCGGGACCCCGAAGCAGTACCTGCTGGCGGCCGGGCAGCCGCTGCTGGCCTACACGCTGCAGGCGCTGCTGGCCCATCCGCAGGTGCTGGGTGCGATGGTGGTGCTGTCGCCCGACGACACCGACTGGCCGGGCTGGGTTGAACGGCACGGCAAGCCGGTGCTGACCTGCACCGGCGGGGCAACCCGCGCGGCTTCGGTGCTCGCCGGTCTGCAGGCCTTGCCGGACGCGGTGTTGGCGCAGGACTTCGTGCTGGTGCATGACGCCGCCCGCCCCAACCTTGCCCAACGCGATCTGCAGCAGCTGCTGGAACGCGGCTGCAGTGATCCGGTCGGCGCGATCCTGGCCGCTCCGGTGCGCGATACGCTGAAGCGTGCCGGTGACGATGGCGGCATCGACGCCACCGAGCCACGCCAGCGGCTGTGGCGTGCGCTGACCCCGCAGCTGTTCCGCCGCCAGCAGCTGACGCGTGCGCTGGAAGCCGCCGCAGGCCGCGGCGCGGAAGTCACCGATGAGTCGATGGCGATGGAGCTTCAGGGCCTGCGCCCGCTGCTGGTGGAGGGCAGCGAGGAAAATTTCAAAGTAACCACGCCGGCAGACCTGGCGCGGTTTGAATTCATACTATACCAACATCCCAGGTAGGAGCGCCCCATGGGCGCGAGCTGGTACTGGTCAAAGGTCAAAAAGCTCGGGCCCATGGGGCGCCCCTACGGATTCCGCGGCACAGGCAGGGTCACCATTCCATGCATAACTCAATAAATATCCGCATCGGCCAGGGCATCGATGTGCACGCATTCGGCGAGGGTGACCACGTCATGCTGGGCGGCGTGCGTATTGCGCACAGTCGCGGCGTGCAGGCACACAGCGATGGCGACGTGGTGATCCATGCGCTGTGCGACGCCATGCTCGGCGCACTGGCGCTGGGCGACATCGGCCGCCACTTCCCGCCTTCCGACCCGCAGTGGAAGGGCGCTGACAGCCGTGCCTTCCTGCGTCACTGCAGTGTGCTGCTGCGGCAAAACGGCGGCTGGCGGGTTGGCAATGCCGACATTACCGTGATCTGCGAACACCCCAAGGTCGGCCCGCACTCCGATGCCATGCGCTCGGTGCTGGCGGCTGAGCTGGGGATCGGAATCGACGCGGTCAGCGTCAAGGCCACGACAAGCGAGAAGCTTGGCTTTACCGGTCGCGGCGAGGGAATCGCCGCGCAGGCGGTAGTCCTGCTGGTGCAGGCGTGAGCGAAACAATGGCCGGCGCCTTCGGTGCGCGGGTGCTGTCAGCCTTTATCAGGACCACGCCGGAAGATTTCCAGGTGGAGGAGATCGCCGGCTTCGAGCCAAGCGGGGAAGGCGAGCATCTCCTGCTGACCATCGAGAAGCGCGGCCTGAATACGGCCGATGCGGCCAAGCGTCTTGCCGCATGGGCAGGGGTGCAGGAAATGGCCATCGGATATGCAGGCATGAAGGACCGGCACGCGGTCACGCGCCAGCGCTTCAGCGTGCACCTGCCCAGGCGGGTCGCACCGGACGCCGGAAATCTGCACTCCGCCGACGCCGATGACGGCTCGGCAGTGCGCGTGCTTGACCAGGCCTGGCACCACCGCAAGCTGCCGCGCGGGGCGCTGGCGGGAAACCGTTTTATGCTGGTGCTGCGTCGCGCGCAGGGCGACCGGGCCGAGATCGAGGCGCGGCTGCAGCAGATCGCCGCACGTGGTCTGCCCAACTGGTTTGGCGAGCAGCGCTTTGGTCGCGATGGCGGCAATGTGGGCGCTGCGCTTTCCATGTTTGCCGGTCGTCGGGTTGCCCGCGCGCAGCGTTCCATCCTGCTTTCGGCCGCGCGTTCGGCGCTGTTCAATCGCGTCCTTGCCGCGCGCGTGCAGGACGGCAGCTGGGATGCCGGACTGGAAGGAGAAGTATGGATGCTGGCCGGCAGCCGCAGCGTGTTCGGGCCCGAGCCATGGAGCGAGGCGCTGGCGCAGCGACTGGCCCGTTTCGATATCCATCCCAGCGGACCCCTGTGGGGCGCCGGCCCGCTGCGCAGCAGCGGCGGTTGCGCGGAAGTCGAACAAGCCGCGCTGTGCGGCGAAGACGCACTGGCTATCCGCGACGGGCTGGAGCGGGCCGGGCTGAAACAGGAGCGCCGTGCGCTGCGCTTGTTCGCGCTGGATCTCGCATGGGAATGGCTGGATGCCGATAGCCTGCGGCTGTGTTTCAGCCTGCCGCCCGGCAGCTATGCCACGGCCCTGCTGCAGGAGCTGGGCGAGGTCACGGATTCAGCCAGTTCGCGCGGCCGTTCGTCGGACAGCGGTCTGGCGGGCTGACTGGAGCGCGCAGCGGTCGTATAACCCTTGCAGTGAGGGGCGGCACTTCCGCCGCGTTGGCCCCAGCGACTTCACTGCATCCCGAGGAGCCCGCCATGAAAACCTTGCCGCGTACCATGCTCGGCTTCGCGCCACTGTTGTTGCTGGCAGGATGTGCCGGCACCCAGCAAATCTCACGCAGCCCCGCGCCTGCCGCGTCGCCCGTAACGGCTACTAAAACCACCGACACGGATGCCTACATCG
>JAJAZJ010000263.1 GCA_026785795.1 Pseudoxanthomonas sp. | reverse complement strand
CGATATCGGCGGCCGCTATGGCCTTGCCGCTCGAGGCGACATAGGCCATCGGTGGCGCAACCCAGGCCACCTTGGGCGTGTGCTGGCGTGTGAGCGCTTCAGCCGGCGTCCGGATCAGCCCCATGCGCAGCGCCCCCGCTACGCGTATCGCCTCCAGCCTGGCCACTGCCGCCAGGTCCTGGTTGATCGCCGGCTGCAGTTCGGTGCCGGTGTAGCCGATAGCCGACGCGTTGACGAACACGGTCGGGATGCCGGCGCTGATCAGGGTGGCCTGCAGCGTACCGATACCCGGCACCACAAGGTCATCGACCAGGTTCCCGGTGGGAAACATGGATCCGCCCACGTCGCCGTCGTCGGAGGGATCCATGAACTCCAGCACGATCTCCGCTGCCGGGAAGGTGACGCCATCCAGCTCGAAGTCGCCGGTTTCCTGCACCTCGCCGTTGCTCATTGGCACGTGGGAGACGATGGTCTTGCCGATATTGGCCTGCCAGATGCGAACCGTGCACAAGCCGTCCCGCGGTACGCGCGCGGGATCCAACATGCCGTGGGCGATCGCGAACGGACCCACGGCCGAGGAAAGATTGCCGCAGTTACCACTCCAGTCAACGAACGCGCGGTCGATGCTGACCTGCCCATACAGGTAGTCGACATCGTGAGCGGCAACGGTCGACTTGGAAACAATCACGCACTTGCTGGTGCTCGACGTCGCTCCACCCATGCCGTCGGTGTGCTTGCCATAGGGGTCGGGCGAACCAATCACCCGCAGCAACAGCGCATCGCGCGCCAGTCCCGGAACCTGTGCAGCGCTAGGCAGGTCCTGCAGGCAGAAAAACACGCCCTTGCTGGTGCCGCCGCGCATGTAGGTGGCCGGAATCCTGGCTTGTGCGGCATGCTGGCTGGTCATGGGTTCCGGTCCGGTTGCGGTCAAGCCGCTTTGGAAGATTCAAGGAAATCCTGCGCGAAGCGCTGCAGCACGCCGCCTGCTTCGTAGATGGAAACTTCCTCGGCGGTATCCAGGCGGCAGGTCACCGGAACTTCGATGCGCCCACCATCGCGGCGCTGGATGACCAGGGTCAGCTCCGCACGCGGCGTACGCTCGCCCACCACGTCAAAGATCTCCGTGCCGTCGATGCCCAGGGTCTTGCGGGTCGTGCCGGGCTTGAACTCCAGCGGCAGTACGCCCATGCCGATCAGGTTGGTACGGTGGATACGCTCGAAGCCTTCGGCGGCAATGGCCTCCACCCCGGCCAGGCGAACGCCCTTGGCGGCCCAGTCGCGCGAGGAGCCCTGGCCGTAGTCCGCGCCGGCGATGATGATCAGCGGCTGCTTGCGCTGCATGTAGGTTTCGATCGCCTCCCACATGCGCACGACCGTGCCTTCCGGCTCCACGCGGGCCAGCGAGCCCTGCTTCACGCTGCCGTCGGGATTGCGCACCATCTCGTTGAACAGCTTGGGATTGGCGAAGGTGGCGCGCTGCGCGGTCAGATGGTCGCCGCGGTGGGTGGCATAGGAATTGAAGTCCTCTTCCGGCACGCCCATCTTCGCCAGATATTCGCCGGCGGCGCTATCGCCCATGATTGCGTTGGATGGCGACAGGTGGTCGGTGGTGATGTTGTCCGGCAGCACCGCCAGCGCACGCATGCCGCGCAGGCTGCGCTCGCCGGCCAGTGCGCCTTCCCAGTAGGGGGGGCGGCGGATGTACGTGCTGTTTTCGCGCCAGGCATACAACGGCTCAACCGCAGGGCCGTTTTCGACACGCACTTCGAACATGGGCTTGTAGACGCTGCGGAACTGCTCCGGCTTCACCGAGGCCTGGACTACGGCGTCAATTTCCGCGTCGTTCGGCCACAGGTCATTCAGGCGGATTTCCCTGCCGTCCACGACGCCCAGCACATCTTTCTCGATGTCGAAGCGGATGGTGCCGGCGATGGCGTAGGCGACCACCAGCGCCGGGGAAGCCAGGAACGCCTGCCTGGCGTAGGGGTGGATGCGCCCGTCGAAGTTGCGGTTGCCCGACAGCACGGCCGTGGCATACAGGTCGCGGTCGATGATCTCCTGCTGGATCGCCGGGTCAAGTGCGCCGGACATGCCGTTGCAGGTGGTGCAGGCGAAGCCCACCACGCCGAACCCCAGCGCCTCCAGTTCCTTCATCAGGCCGCTTTCGTCCAGATACATCTTCACCACCTTGGAGCCGGGCGCGAGCGAGGTCTTCACCCAAGGCTTGCGCGTCAGGCCCAAGCGGTTGGCATTGCGCGCAAGCAGGGCTGCGGCGATCACGTTGCGCGGATTGCTGGTGTTGGTGCAGCTGGTGATGGCGGCGATGATCACCGCACCATCGGGCATCAACCCTTCCTGCTGCTCCCATGCACCGGCGATGCCCTTGGCCGCCAGGTCGGTGGTAGCCACCCGTGCATGCGGATTCGACGGACCGGCCATGTTGCGCACCACGCTGGACAGGTCGAACTGCAGCGTGCGTTCGTACTGCACGTCGGCCAGGCTGCCCGACCACAGGCCCGTGTGCCGCGCGTACAGCTCGACCAGCTTGACCTGCGCTTCGTCGCGCCCGGTCAGGCGCAGGTAGTCGATGGTCTGTGCGTCGATGAAGAACATCGCCGCGGTGGCGCCATACTCGGGCGCCATGTTGGAAATGGTGGCGCGATCGCCCAGGGTCAGCGTGGCCGCGCCCTCGCCGTGGAACTCAAGCCAGGCGCCGACCACTTTTGAATCGCGCAGGAACTCGGTCAGCGCCAGCACCAGGTCCGTTGCGGTGATCCCCGGCTGCAGCCTGCCGGTCAGCTTCACACCGACAATTTCCGGCAGGCGCATCCACGAGGCGCGTCCCAGCATCACGCTCTCGGCCTCCAGGCCACCGACGCCGATGGCGATCACGCCCAGCGCGTCCACGTGCGGGGTGTGGCTGTCGGTGCCCACGCAGGTATCGGGGAACGCCACACCATCGCGCACCTGGACCACCGGCGACATTTTTTCGAGGTTGATCTGGTGCATGATCCCGTTGCCCGGCGGTATCACCTCCATGTTCCGGAACGCCTTGCGCGTCCACTCGATGAAATGAAAGCGATCCTCGTTGCGGCGATCCTCGATGGCGCGGTTCTTGGCGAACGCATCCGGATCGTAGCCGCCGCACTCCACCGCCAGTGAATGGTCAACGATCAGCTGTACCGGGACGACGGGGTTGACCTGGGCCGGATCACCGCCCTGCTCTGCGATGGCATCGCGCAGGCCGGCCAGGTCCACCAGCGCGGTCTGTCCGAGGATATCGTGGCAGACCACCCGCGCGGGGAACCAGGGGAAGTCCAGGTCACGCCTGCGTTCGATCAACTGCTTCAGGGAATCGGTCAGCACGGCCGGGGCGCAGCGGCGCACCAGGTTCTCGGCGAGCACACGCGATGTGTAGGGTAGCGCTGCGTAGGCGCCAGGCTGGATGTCCTCGATCGCCTCGCGGGCATCGAAGTGATCCAGCGTGGTGCCCGGCAGGGACTTGCGGTACTGCGTCTTCATGGTTTGCAATCCGATAGTGTGGCTGGCCGGAAGACCCAGTGAATGAGGCACGACAGGCAACGGCCACCGGCGCCTGCAGCAGCCCTCAGCGCTGCTGGAGCGGCACGAAGACGAGGTCCTCCGGGCCGGTGTAGTTGGCGCTGGGGCGGATGATCTTGCCGTCGATGCGCTGCTCGATTACGTGTGCGCTCCAGCCCGCGGTGCGCGCGATGACGAACAGCGGGGTGAACATGGCCGTAGGCACGCCCATCATGTGGTAGCTGACCGCGCTGAACCAGTCCAGGTTGGGGAACATTTTCTTGATGTCCCACATCACTGCCTCCAGCCGCTCGGCGATGTCATACATCTTGCGGCTGCCCTGCTCGTCCGACAGTTCGCGCGCCACGTCCTTGATCACCTGGTTGCGCGGGTCGCCGGTGGTGTAGACCGGGTGGCCGAAGCCGATCACCACTTCCTTGCGCTCGACCCGTGCCTTGATGTCCGCCTCCGCCTCGTCCGCAGTTTCGTAGCGCTTCTGCACCTCGAACGCGACTTCGTTGGCTCCGCCGTGCTTGGGCCCGCGCAGCGCGCCGATGGCCCCGGCGATGCAGCTATACATATCGCTGCCGGTCCCGGCTATGACCCGTGCGGTGAAGGTGGACGCGTTGAACTCATGTTCGGCATACAGGATCAGGGAGGTGTGCATGGCCTGAACCCACGAATCCTGCGGCTTGCGACCATGCAGCAGGTGCAGGAAGTGGCCGCCGATACTGTCGTCATCGGTTTCGGTGTCAATGCGCTTGCCGTTGTGGCTCCAGTGGTACCAGTACAGCAGCATGGGCCCCAGCGAGGCCATCAGCTTGTCGGCGATGTCGCGCGCACCGGAGTGGTTGTGGTCATCCTTTTCGGGCGCCACGCAGCCCAGCACGGACACGCCGGTGCGCATCACATCCATCGGATGGGCCGAGGCCGGCAGTTGCTCAAGAGCTGCCTTGACCGCGGCGGGTACGCCACGCAGCGAATTCAGCCTGGTCTTGTAGCCACGCAGCTCGGACTGGTTGGGCAGCTTGCCGTGCACCAGCAGGTAGGCGATCTCCTCGAATTCGGAGCTGCGCGCCAGGTCCATGATGTCATAGCCGCGGTAGTGCAGGTCGTTGCCGGTGCGGCCCACCGTGCACAGCGCGGTGTTGCCCGCGACGGTGCCGGACAGGGCAACGGATTTCTTGGGCTTGAAGGCGGCTGTAGTTTCAGACATCTCAATATCTCCATGCTTGTTTTTTTTGAAGCCCATCTCCCACCGGGAGAGGGGTTGGGGTGAGGGTACGGGAGCGTGTGTAGTGTCTTGCGGACCTGCACACCCCGCATCCTCAGCCGCTCAGCGGGCACCTGCTCCCAAGCGGAGAAGAGTCAAGCTACTTCTTGGCAGCAAACAGCGCATCCAGCTTGTGTTCAAACTCGTGGTAACCGATACGGTCGTACAGCTCTTCACGTGTCTGCATGGTGTCGATTACGTTCTTCTGGTGGCCATCGCGGCGGATTGCCCGGTAGACCGCCTCGGCCGCCTTGTTCATGGCCCGGAACGCGGACAGTGGATACAGCACCATGCCAACGCCCGCGCTTTTCAACTCGTCCACGGTGAACAGCGGGGTCTTGCCAAACTCGGTGATGTTGGCCAGCACTGGCGCCTTCACCGCATCCACAAAGCGCCGGTAGGTGGGCAGGTCGTAGGCAGCCTCGGCGAAGATCGCGTCTGCACCAGCTTCCACGCAGGCGATGGCGCGCACGATGGCCGCATCCACGCCATCGACCTGGATTGCATCGGTGCGCGCAATGAGAAAAAACTCCGCGTCAGTCCTGGCATCGGCGGCCGCCTTGACCCGGTCCACCATCTCGGACGTGCTGACGATTTCCTTGCCGGGACGATGACCGCAGCGCTTTGCGCCCACCTGGTCCTCGATGTGGCAGGCCGCAGCGCCCGCTTTGATCAGCGATTTGACCGTGCGCTCGATATTGAACGCGCTGGGACCGAAGCCGGTGTCGATATCAACCAGCAGCGGCACATCGCATACGTCAGTGATCCGGCGCACGTCGACAAGCACATCGTCCAGCGTGTTGATGCCCAGGTCCGGAAGACCCAGCGAGCCGGCCGCCACGCCGCCGCCTGACAGGTAGATGGCGCGATAGCCCGCGCGCTTGGCCAGCAGGGCGTGATTGGCGTTGATGGCCCCGATAATCTGCAGCGGCTGCTCTTCAGCCAGGGCGGCGCGGAATCTTGCGCCAGCGGACTGGGACTGGGTCATCGGGTTCTCCGTTCCGCTGCTTCGCTCGCAGCGCCCCATTTTAGCCCAGATGCAGCTCCCCATACCGCCCTGGAAAGCAAAACGCCGGGAATAGTCCCGGCGTTTCGAGTCAACGCTGCTGCACGCATCAGCCCAGCAGGTGCGCCACGCCAGCGCGCTCTTCTTCCAGTTCAGCCAGGGTCTTGTCCATGGCCGCGCGGCTGAACGCATCCACTTCAAGCCCCTCGACGCGGGTGTATTCGCCGTTGGCAGTGATGACCGGCACGCCGTACATCACGCCTTCGGGAATGCCGTAACTGCCGTCCGACGGCACGCCCATGGTCACCCACTTGCCGTTGCTACCCAGCACCCAGTCGCGGACGTGGTCGATGGCGGCATTGGCGGCCGATGCGGCCGACGATAGGCCACGCGCTTCGATGATGGCCGCGCCGCGCTTGCCGACCTGCGGCATGAACGCATCGCTGTTCCAGGCCGCGTCATTGATCCTGTCCTTCAGCGAGGCGCCGTTGACGCTGGCGAAACGATAGTCGGGATACATGGTGGGGCTGTGGTTGCCCCACACGATCAGGTTTTCGATATCACCCACGGCCACGCCGGCCTTGGCGGCAAGCTGGCTCAGCGCACGGTTGTGGTCCAGGCGCAGCATGGCGGTGAAGTTTTTCGCAGGCAGGTCCGGCGCCGACTTCATGGCGATATAGGCGTTGGTGTTGGCCGGGTTGCCGACTACCAGTACCTTGACGTTGCGCGAGGCCACCTTGTTCAACGCCGCGCCCTGCGCTGTGAAAATCCTGGCGTTTTCTAATAAAAGATCCTTGCGCTCCATGCCCGGACCACGCGGACGCGCGCCGACCAGCATGGCCACGTCGGCGTCCTTGAACGCGACTTCCGGATCATCGGTTCCCACCACGCCGGCCAGCAGCGGGAACGCGCAGTCTTCCAGCTCCATCATCACGCCTTTCAGCGCGGCCTGGGCCTTGTCGATGGGCAGCTCCAGCAGCTGCAGGATCACTGGCTGGTCCTTCCCCAGCATCTCGCCGGAAGCGATGCGGAACAGCAGCGCATAGCCGATCTGGCCAGCGGCGCCGGTGACGGCAACTCGAACGGGGGTTTTCATGGCGTGGTTCCGGGATTGGGGATTGGGGAT
>JAJAZJ010000262.1 GCA_026785795.1 Pseudoxanthomonas sp. | reverse complement strand
GCTGTTACCGACGCGGACACCGACACCGACACCGACCCCCCCGCCGACTACCGTGAGCGAATGGCCCGCGGCGCGCTGGGTTTCAGCGGGCCGCAGCTCTACATCCTGTCCGGCAACGACCACGTGTGCGCCGAGTTCCTGGACTACAGCAAGGACCACCCCCGCCTTGGCGGCCTGTGGCAGCGCCCGGAGGTGACGCGGCTCGATCTGCCGCAGGCCGATCACACTTTTTCAAGCGCGCAACTGCGTGCGGTGGTGGAAGAGGCGACGCTGCGCTGGCTGCAGGCGTTGCCAACCACGGGTGGCGGCCGGTGAACATCTTGCTGCTCTGCGACAGGGTGCCCGACAGTGCGTCGGACGGCCTGCTGCTGCGTGTGCTGGCGCTGGCCCGCGAACTGGCGCCGCGCCATGCCATCGACGTGTTGTGCCTGAGGACGCGGCCAGGTCTGCATGACGTGGCGCCCGGTATCTTCCGCCGCGTCTGGGTGGCCGCGCCGGGTGCACCCAGGCCGCCGGCCGGGGCCCTGGGGCCGCTGACCGGGTGGGCCCCCGAAGTTCTGTACGTGCCCAGCCCCGAGGTAGCCGCTCTGCTTCAGCACGAGATCGACCCGGCGGACTACGACGTGGTCTGGGATGCCGGGGCCGTGCTGCTGACCCAGCTGCCGCCGCGCTGGGATGCCGTGCCGGTGGTGGCCGACCTCGTCGACGACATGGTGCTGACCTTCCGGCGTGCCATGCATGCGGCGCCGCGCTGGATAGACAAGCTGCGCAACTGGAAGTACGCGCACGTCTTCGGCCGCTTCGAACGCGAGAGCATGCGCCGCGCCGCGCACTGCGTGGTAGTGGGCGACGAAGATGCCGCCTCGTTTGCGCGCGTGTCTCCGCGGGTGCCGGTCTCGGTGGTGGCCAACGGGGTCGACACCGGCTACTTCGCACCCGACGGCACGGCCACCCGGCCTGGGCACCTGGTGTTCGAAGGCACGATGGCATTTCCCCCCAACGAGCAGGCGGCATTGCATCTGGTGAGAAACATCATGCCGCGCATCTGGGCTGCTCACCCGCAGACCACGGTAGCTTTGGTGGGCCGCGACCCCGGACCGGCCGTACGAGCCTTGGCCGGCGAGCGCGTGTCGGTCACGGGTTCGGTGCCCGATGTTCGCCGCCATGTCTTGCAAGCCGAAGTGTTTGTCTGCCCGCTGGTGTCGGGTGCAGGCATCAAGAACAAGCTGCTTCAGGCCTGGGCGATGGAGCGGCCGGTGGTGGCCACCACGATGAGCATCGGCGGCCTGCAAGCGCGTGACGGTGTCGACCTGCTGGTGCGTGACGGCGCCGAGGCGTTTGCAGACGCGGTTCTGCAGCTTCTGGAGAGCCCGGAACGCCGCGTTGCGCTCGGCCGCGCGGGGCGCGAGGTGGCCGTGAGCCGTTTTGCCTGGGGCGCCATGGCGGCGCAGTTCGAAGTGCTGCTGCAGCAGGCGGCGCTGGCAGCGAACCGACCTGTAATGACCGGTCGCTAACAGGCGCAGCCGAGCCGACGAACATATGCGCTCCGCTCCATCGCGTGGTTCCACTTTCAGGGCGTATTCCCCCGTGCTCTGGGTCTTGGTGATGGCGGTGCTGCTGGTGATCTTGTGCGCCACTCTGGCGGCAGGATGGCTGTATCGCGAGTCGGGGCGTACACCAGGCGAATTGATGGATTACGCCGAGCGGCGCCTGGAGGGGCACCCGCGCATCGAGTGGGTCGCTCTACCGGCCATGGGGCTGATTCGGTCGGCGCTGGACGCGCCATCGGCCGTCGAGCGCGTGCAGTTGCCCTTTCTGGTGCCACCACCACCGCCGCGCCGCGGGCCGCAGGACGTTCTACCGCCGGATTCAGTGCCCCCCGGGGTGCGCGTCTGGCGGGTAGGGCCCGGTGGCCAGTTTTTCACGATTGCCGAGGCGGCACGCGAGGCGCGCTCGGGCGATGTGGTCGAGATCGAGGCGGGTGACTACCGCGGCGACGTGGCGCTGTGGGAGCAGAAGCGGCTGACCATCCGTGGTGTCAACGGTGCGGCGCGGCTGTTCGCGGACGGCCGCAGCAGCGAAGGCAAGGCCATCTGGGTGATACGGAATGGCGATTTCGATGTCTCGAACATCGACTTCATTGGTGCCCGGGTTCAGGATCGGAATGGCGCCGGCATTCGATTCGAAGGCGGCCGCCTGCGGCTGCGCGACTGCTTGTTCTGGGGCAACGAGACTGGTTTGCTGACATCGGGCCACAACACCGCAGCAGATGCCTCGTTGGTGATCGAGCGCAGCGAGTTTGCCTACAGCCACGTCAAGGGGCGCTGGGCCCACAACCTGTATGTCGGCACCATCGCTTCATTGACGGTAACAGGCAGCTATTTCCACCATGCGGATGCCGGCCACCTGCTCAAGAGCCGAGCCCGAGTCAACGACATTCTCTACAACCGGTTCACCGATGAGAGCGGTGGTCGCGCCAGCTACGAGCTCGATTTCCCGAACGGCGGCGTCGTTCGCCTGGTGGGCAACGTCGTGCAGCAGCAGTCGGGTACCGAGAACTCCACTGTCATTTCTTTCGGGGAAGAGGGCTACCACTGGCCGGTCAATCGCCTGCACCTGGGCAGCAACACGCTGATCAATGACCACCCCCACGGGGGCACGTTCGTGTATGTCGCCGCGGGGGCAGAACGTGTGATGTCGGCCAACAACCTGCTGGTCGGGCCAGGCTCTTACCGTGTGTAGGACCCGATGGTGGTCTTCAACGATGCCCGCGCGGACTGGAGCGTACTCGCGAAGCCTTCGCGATACGACTACCGCCTGGCCTCTGGCGCCACCGAGTTCTTGTATCGGCCCCTCATGGAGCTGGGCTGGGAGGCGTCCATGGCACCCCGGTCGGTGTACCTGCACCCACGATCCGTGGGACCGCTGGGTTCCCCGCCGCAGAGGGTGGGCGCCCAGCCAGGAACTGTGCCTTGATCGGCTTGAACCTGGATTTCCGGCGCTCTTGGGCGCAGGATAATCAGGCCGTCCCATGAAATGCCTTGCGCTGGAACATAAATAAT
>JAJAZJ010000261.1 GCA_026785795.1 Pseudoxanthomonas sp. | reverse complement strand
GGTCAACGCAGTCATGCAGGAGTACTTCCACGCCCCGTTCCCGGCGCGCTCGACCATCGAGGTATCGGCCTTGCCGAAGGGTGCGGCGTTCGAAGTGGACGCCGTGATGGTGCTCGATCCGCCGATATGACCGGCATTTAGTGGATCTGGGTCGACTTCCCCACGCCCGCTTGCGGCAATCCCTGACTGGCTTTCATCGGATGCGGTGGGCATCCTAACGCGATGCCAAACGCCTCGCGCAGCAACGAACCCGCATTCAACCAGCCCATCGCGGGCCTGCTGCGTGGCGTGGGTCCGCGGATGGCGGAGAAGCTGGCCGCGCGCGGGCTGCTCACCCTTCAGGATTTGTGGCTGCACCTGCCGCTGCGCTACGAGGACCGCACTCAGCTCACCGCCATTCGCGACCTGCAGCCCGGCGTGCCCGCGCAGGTGGAGGGGCGGGTGGAAGCGGTGGAGCGCGGTTTCCGTTTCCGTCCGCTGCTGCGGGTGGCGATCGACGACCAGTCCAACGCAACGCTGGTGCTGCGCTTCTTCCATTTCCGCGCCGCGCAGGTGGCCCAGCTCGCGGTCGGCGTCCGGGTGCGCTGCTACGGCACGCCCAAGCCGGCCCAGAACGGGCTGGAAATGGTGCACCCCAGCTACCGCGTGCTTGGCGAAGAAGACGGCGATGCGCTGGGTGATGCGCTGGATCCGGTGTATCCGACGGTGGAGGGCATTGGTCCGGCCAGCCTGCGCAAACTGATTGCACAGGCGCTGGACAGGCTGCCGCAGGACGCAGCGCTGGAGCTGCTGCCACCGGCGATGCTGGATGGGCTGAATCTGCCGAGCCTGCGCCAGGCCGTGATCAGCATGCACCGCCCTGCGCGTGATGCGGACCTCGCCGCTTTGGCCGCCGGGACCCACCCGGCGCAGCGCAGGCTGGCGCTGGAAGAGCTGCTTGCCCATAACCTCAGCCTGCGCCGGCAGCGAATCTCGCTGCAACAGCATGGCGCCCCGCGGCTGGATGGCAAGGGCGCGCTGGTCGCAGCCCTGGTTGCCGCGCTGCCGTTCAAGCTGACCAGTGCACAGCAGCGCGTGTTCAAGCAGATCCGCGCAGATGTGCGGCAGCCGCTGCCCATGTTGCGACTGGTCCAGGGCGACGTGGGCAGCGGCAAGACCGTGGTCGCGGCGATGGCGGCGATGCTCGCAGTAGAGTCCGGCAAGCAGGCCGCGCTGGCCGCGCCAACCGAACTGCTGGCCGAACAACACCTCGCCAACCTGCGCCAGTGGCTGGAGCCGCTGGGTATCCGCGTGGCCTGGTTGGCGGGCAAGGTCACCGGCAAGGCACGCGCGCAAGTCATGGCCGAGGTGGCCAGCGGTGCGGCGCAAGTCGTGGTTGGCACGCACGCCCTGATGCAGGAAGCGGTGGTATTCCACGACCTGGCGCTGGCCATCGTCGATGAGCAGCACCGCTTCGGCGTACACCAGCGCCTCGCCTTGCGCGACAAGGGCGCGTCGGGCGACAGCGTGCCGCACCAGCTGATCATGACCGCCACCCCCATCCCGCGCACGCTGGCGATGGCGGCCTATGCAGACCTGGACGTTTCGGCCATCGACGAGCTGCCGCCCGGCCGTACCCCCGTGCAGACCATCGCGCTGGGCGCCGAGCGCAGGCCCGAGCTGGTGGAGCGGATCCGCGCCGCCTGCACCGAGGGCCGGCAGGCGTACTGGGTGTGCACGCTGATCGATGAAAGCGATGAGGTCGTGGCCCAAGCGGCGCAAGGCACCTATGAAGCGCTGTCGGCACAGCTGCCCGAGGTCAGGGTGGGGCTGGTGCATGGGCGGATGAAGCCCGCCGAAAAGCAGGCCACGATGCGTGCGTTCAAGTCCGGCGCGATCGACCTGCTGGTGGCGACCACGGTGATTGAGGTGGGCGTGGACGTTCCCAACGCATCGCTGATGATCGTGGAGAACGCCGAGCGCCTTGGCCTGGCCCAGCTGCACCAGCTGCGTGGACGGGTAGGGCGCGGGGCCGCCGCCTCCAACTGTGTGCTGCTATACCAGCCGCCGCTGTCGCAGATGGCAAAACAGCGGCTGGCGACCATGCGCGAAACCAATGACGGATTCCTGATTGCGGAAAAAGACCTGGAGCTGCGCGGGCCGGGCGAACTGCTGGGCACGCGGCAGACCGGGCTTGCGGCGTTCCGGATCGCGGACCTGGCCCGTGACGCCGACCTGTTGCCGCGCGTGCGCGAGCTTGCTGATGCACTGCTGGCCGATTCCCCCGAAATTGCCGACCGGATCATCGCCCGCTGGGTGGGTGGCGCTGCGCGCTATGCGTCTGCCTAGGCCTTGCGTGCTGTGCCAAACTCCGGCCCCCGGCTGGAGCAATACAGGATGACCGCCAAGATACCGCTGCTGATCGATACCGACCCGGGCGTCGACGACGCGCTGGCGCTGCTGATGGCGTTCAACGATCCGGGCCATGACATCGTCGGCCTGACCATTGCAGCCGGCAACGTCGGGCTGGGGCACACCGTGCGCAATGCGCTCAAGCTGTGCGAAATCGCCGGCCGCGCGGACCTGCCCGTGCATGCCGGCTGCGCCGATCCGCTGCTGCACCCGTCCGTGGATGCCGCCCATGTGCACGGCGTCGACGGCTTTGGCGACGTTGGCTACCCGCCTGCCGCGCAGGGCCCGCAGGCAGAACACGCGGCGCTGGCCATCCTGCGTCTGTCCCACGAATACGCCGGTGAACTGCTGCTGGTGGCGCTGGGCCCGTTGACCAATATCGCGGTGGCACTGAAGCTGGACCCCACCCTGCCCGGTCGCATCAAGCGCTTCGTGGTGATGGGCGGGGCGGTCAGTGCGCACGGCAACATCACGCCTGCGGCCGAGTTCAACATCGCCTTCGACCCGGAGGCCGCGCACGTGGTGTTGCAGGCTTTCCCGCACCTTGAACTGGCCGACTGGGAGGCGGTGGTTGCCCATGGATTCCTGCACGCACGGGTCGAACAGTGGCTGCAGGCCGACAGCCCGCGGGCGCGGTTTTACGAACTGATTTACCGCCAGACCCGCGGCTGGTCAGCCGATCGCCGCGGCGACCACTGGCACTCGGCCGACGCGCTGGCCATGGCCATGGCCCTTCAGCCTGAGGGCGTATTGGAGCAAGTGGACCGCCCGGTGGCGGTTGAGCTGGCCGGGACCCTGACCCGCGGGGCCACGGTGGTGGACTGGAACCGCCAGACCGGCCGGCCCGATAACGCCACCGTGCTGGTGCGCTATGACCAGGACCACTTCGAGTCCCTGGTCCGGGCGGCGCTGGCGGCGGGCTAGCGCCCGGCTTGCGCCGGACGGGTTGGCCCGGCTACAATGCCGCTCTTCACTTCCCAGATACCCGGTGCCGCCATGAAGGCCGACATCCATCCCCAATACCGCGACGTCGTTTTCCAGGACGTCACCTCCGAATTCAAGATCCTAACCCGCTCCACCGTGGCCTCCAAGGACACGGTTAAGTGGGAAGACGGCAACGAGTATCCGTTGATCAAGGTGGAAGTCTCCTCTGCGTCGCACCCGTTCTACACGGGCCAGCACAAAGTCATGGATACCGCCGGACGCATCGACAAGTTCCAGAAGCGTTACCAGCAGAAGTAAGACAGGGGCAACCCCGCAACAGCCGACGGCCGCGCCCTGCGCGGCCGTTTTCTTTGCAGCCTGCGATAGGCGCGGCTTAGGCGCTTTTGCCCCAGTCGGCGCCGTTTTGAGCGATGGCTCCAAAACCCGTATGCGATAATCGGCCATCCGTGGCATGCGCCATGGACTCCCGTCCCGCGCCGCGGCACCGCCTGCTGCGCACCCCCACGAAGGATCGCGCTGTGTCAGAACTCGACCAGGTCACGCTGAACGCCGGCGACAAGTCGGTGGTCATGCCAGTACTGAAACCCACCCTCGGCAACGATTGCGTCGACATCTCGAAGTTGACCCGGGACACCGGTCTCTTCACCTACGACTCCGGCTTCACTGCCACCGCCAGCTGCAAGTCCGCGGTGACCTACATCGACGGCGATGCCGGCGTGCTGCTCTATCGCGGGTACCCGATCGAGCAGTTGGCCAAGCAGTCCAGCTTCCTGGAAGTGGCCTACCTGCTGATGCATGGTGAACTGCCGACGGCGGATGAATTCGCCAGCTTCGACCATGAAGTCGCGCACCACACCATGATGCACGAGGCGTTCAAGAATCTGCTCGGCGGCTTCCGCCATGACGCGCATCCGATGGCGATGATGGTAGGCATGGTCGGATCGATGGCCGCGTTCTACCACAACACCCTGGACCTCGAAGACCCGGAACAGCGCCGTCTGGCCGCGATCCGCCTGATCGCCAAGGTGCCCACGATCGCCGCGGCGTGCTATCGCTATTCGATTGGCTGGCCGGTACGTTTCCCGCGCAACAGCCACGCGTACGTGGACCGCTTCCTGCACATGATGTTCGAGGTGCCCAGCGAGCCGCTGGAATTGAGCCCGGTGGCAGCGAAGGCGCTGGACCTGCTGTTCATCCTGCACGCCGACCATGAGCAGAATGCATCGACCTCCACCGTGCGCATGGTGGGGTCAACGGGCGCCAACCCCTATGCCTGCGTGGCGGCCGGCGTGGCCGCGCTGTGGGGCCCGGCCCATGGTGGCGCCAACGAGGCGGTGCTGAAGATGCTGGCCGAGATTGGCAAGCCGGAGAACGTGAGTTCGGCGGTTGACAAGGCCAAGGACAAGGAGTCGGGCTTCCGCCTGATGGGCTTCGGCCACCGCGTGTACAAGAACTTCGACCCGCGCGCCAAGATCATCCGCGAGATGACCCACCAGGTGCTCGGCGAACTGGGCGTCAACGACCCGATGCTGGAAGTAGCGCTGCGCCTGGAAGAGGCCGCGCTGAAGGACGATTACTTCGTGCAGCGCAAGCTGTACCCCAACGTCGATTTCTACAGCGGCATCATCTACAAGGCGCTCAACATCCCCACCGAGATGTTCACCGTGATGTTCGCCATCGCCCGCACCTCCGGATGGGTAGCCCACTGGCTGGAGCAACAGGTGGACCCGGAAGCGAAGATCGGCCGGCCGCGGCAGATCTACACCGGCTACGCCGAACGCGACTACAAGGGCATCGACCAGCGCTGATTGGCTGCGCAGCCTTGCAAGGTGCAAACCCGAACGCCCCGCGCCATGCGGGGCGTTTCTGGTTGTGTGGTTCAGGGGCGATACCCGGTGATGTCGTGCTCGGCCAGCAGCCGCTGCAGCTGGGCCATCGACGCACGGACCATCGGCCTCTCGTCCACGCCGGACAAGGGTGCCTGGCGCAGCGCATCGTAGGGCAGCACGGTCAGGTCGAATCCCAGGTCCCCCGCGCTGAATATCCATACCGGGAAGTCGCCGCTGCGTTCGCGGTCAAGCCGCAGGTGCCGGCTGCGCGCCTCTGCCGGGATCTGGTGCTCATGCAGGTAGCGCGGCACCGCGTCCGCATCGTCGGTGTGCAGCTGCAGGCAAACCGGGGAATGGGTGTCGGCCGTTCCGTCCAGCACCGCGCCGACCAGCCGTGGCGAGAAGCCTGCAAAGAATTCCAGTGCGCGCAGGGCGGCCTGGCGCCGCAGGGACAGGGCCTGCTGCCGTGATTCGCCCGCGAACAGACGCTGGTACTCGCGCAGCGCCTGCTCGATCTCGCGGTTGCGCGGCAAGGACGCATCGTCGTGGATGCCCAGTCGCTGGGCGGCCTTGAGCTTGGCCTGGTGGTAGTCGCGGAATCCGCCCTCGGCCATCAAGCGCGCGGCTTCGTGGGCCAGGCGCTGGCGACGTTCGCGGGTGCGGGTTTCGGCGTGCTGTCGGGCGTGGTGCATGGGAAGCCTCCGCGTCGAAACCCGGGCCGACTGTACCTGACGCCGCAGGCTGATGACAGCAGCGCGGGGAAATCCCGCGCATGCGCAGCGCGGATCAGAAGATGTCGAACGCCGCCTCGTCGGCCGCGGCATCGGATTGGGTGTTCAAACTCTGCTCGCTGAGGATCCGTTCCATGTCCTCGGTCTTCACCCATTCGGTCGCCCCGTTGCTGACCACCTCCGCCATGCCCTGCGGCGGGTCGTTGGCGGCCACCGCTTTGCCCTTCAGTGCGACACGCATGTAATCGATCCAGATGGGCAGTGCGGCCTTGCCGCCGTACTCACGGTTGCCCAGGCTGCGGAAGTCATCGCGGCCCACCCACACCACGGTGGAGTACGGGCCGCCGAAACCGGCGAACCAGGCATCCCGGTAGTCGTTGGTCGAGCCGGTCTTGCCGCCCACGTCCTCGCGATTGAGCACCTTGGCCGCGGTGGCGGTGCCGCGCAGCACCACATCGCGCATCATCGATACCAGCTGGTACGCGGTGCGCTCATCGATCGCCCGCGGCGCCACCACCCGGTTGCTGTCGACCGGCGTTGCCGGCTCGGGTGCCTTGGTCAAGGCCTTGGCGGCTGCGGGCTTGGCGGGTTGGCCGGCGGGGCCCAGGTTGAAGCCATCCACCACCTGGCTGACCGGCTCTGTACTGCCCTGGCCCTGCCTGCAGCTGCGGCAGGCCGTGGCCGGGTTCTCCTTGAAGATCACCTTGCCCTGGTTGTCCTTGACCTCGTCTATGAACCACGGCGTGACCAGCGAGCCGCCGTTGGCGAACACGGTATAGCCGCGGGCCATGGACAGCGGCGTCAGCGACGCCGTGCCCAGCGACATGGACAGGTTAGGCGGCAGTTCCGCAGGATCAAAGCCGAATTGGCTGATGTACTTGCGGGCGAAATCCACGCCAATGCTGTCCAGCATGCGCACCGAGACCAGGTTGCGCGACTGCACCAGGGCTTCACGCAGGCGCATTGGCCCGGCGAAGCCGCCGCCGTCGTTCTGCGGACGCCAGATGTTGTTGCGGCGGTCGCGGAAGGCCACCGGCGCATCCAGCACGATCGAGGCCGGGCTGAAGCCGCGCTCGAATGCCGCTGCGTAAACGAACGGCTTGAAGCTGGAGCCGGGCTGGCGCCGGGCCTGGGTGGCGCGATTGAACTTGTTGCCGGCGAAGCTGTAGCCGCCAATGATGGCCTTCACCGCGCCGGTGTCGGCGTCCAGCGATACCAGTGCCGACTGCGCACGCGGGATCTGGTCAACCACGTATCCACTGCTTTCCTGGCCGGGCTTGGGGGTGACCTGCCGGATCCGGGCCAGGTCCCCGCGCTTGAACAGTGTCGCCGGCGATTTCCCGGTCCAGCGGCTGGCCGAGCCGGGCAGGGTGACTTCGCTGCCGTTGGCCAGCACCACGGTGGCGCCACCGCCCTTGAGGGTCGCGGCGACGACCGCCGGGACCAGGCCGTTCTGGGTCGGGATGTCGGCGAGCAGCGCAGCCAACGCAGTCGAACCGGCATCGGCCGCCACGTCGAAATGCTGCTCTACGCCTTTCCAGCCGTGGCGGTGGTCGCACAGGCGCAGGCCGTCGCGTACGGCCACGTCGGCCGCGACCTGCAGTTCGGGCTCGATGGTCGTGGTGACGTGGTAGCCCTTGGTGATCACGTCGCCACCGAAG
>JAJAZJ010000260.1 GCA_026785795.1 Pseudoxanthomonas sp. | reverse complement strand
GTACCAGGCCCGCACCGCGGCAATAGGGGACGGAGGCAGTCAAGCGCGCCCCTTACCCTCGGTTTACCGGCCGGCCGTTATGCAGCGGGGGGACTCAGCGTTTTCTCCACCATCACCTGAAACCGGTGATCCCCCAGGGCGAGCGGTGGCGGTCTTGATCTTCAATGAAGATCTCCGCGCGATTGACTCCGCGCTGGGTCCCATGCAGCGGCTGATCAGGCAAAAAAAAAGCGCGCATGACGAGGCACGGCAACGCTCCGGCCGCAAGCAACATCCAGCGTGCAGACCCGTTCCGCAGGCGGGAATCGCCAGGGGTTCCTATTGGGCTGCAGGAATACACCGCTTGACCGGCTCTGTCCCCTATCATTCAACGGACTCCTGCGAACAATGCAAGGAAATCTCAATGGGAGTGGAGACATGAACCAGGCATCGGGCAATGGTGCGGCGCGCAGTGTCCGCCGTGTCGCCGGCTGGGTTCCGGTGCTGGCCCGGGTGGGATACGCAGCCAAGGGAGGGGTCTATGGCCTGGTGGGCGCGATCGCCATCCAGGCCGGGCTGGAGGCGGGCAGTCCGGAAGGTAGCGCCGGTGCGTTGGCCGAGCTTGGCGGGGCGCGCGGGGGCGCGGCACTGCTCCTGTTGATAGCCATCGGGCTTGCCTGCCACGTGCTGTGGCGCTTGGTGCAGGCCGCGCTCGATCCGGAACATGAGGGCACCGATGCCAGGGGCGCAGGTGTGCGCCTGTTCTACCTGGTAAGCGCCGTGATCTATGGCTCGCTGGCGATCACCGCGTGGCAGCTCGCGCGCGGACAGGACGGTGGCAATGCGCAGGAAGACGGCACCACCAACCTGGTCGCTACGCTGCTGCAACAGCCGTTCGGCACCTGGCTGGTGATGCTGGTCGGGATCGGGGTGATGGGCTACGGTCTGCACCAGCTGTACCAGGCATGGAAGGGCGATATGACCAGGCGCATGGTCGCCAGCAACGTGGAGGTGTCGCGCGGCACGGTGATGGTCGGGTGCATCGGCACGGCGGCACGTGGCCTGGTACTGCTGCCGGTTGGCTGGTTCGTTTTTTCCGCCGGGCGGGAATTCAGAGCCGAGGAGGCGGCTGGTGTCGAAGAGGTGCTGGGCATGCTGGGCAATGGATGGCTGCTGGTTGTCGTTGGCGTGGGTCTGTTCGCGTATGGACTGCACCAGGTGGCCAAGGCCCTGTATCGCAGGATCGCGCGGCCGTCCTGATGTGCCCTCGACTGCGGCCCGGTGCGTGGGCAACGCAAGTAATCTCGGCGCTGGACCGCACTGCTGATCAGCGTCTCGCCGTCCATCATCCCAACCCGCGCGTGCCGTTTGAGCGCCAGGCGGGAGCAACGAATCAATGAAGCTGCAACTGGGACTGGAATGGTTCCTCAACCCCGATCACCTGCCGCTGATCGCGGGGATCGAGCTGGGCTGGTATCGCGATGCCGGGCTGGAGCTCGAGCTGGTCGTTCCCGACGACCACTACGATGGCCTTGCGGCTACCGTGGCCGGCGAGATCGCCTTCTCCTGCAACGAGCCGCTGCACATGGTCGACGCACCGCGTCCGGGGCTGGCCGCACTGGGCTGCTTCTTCGAGACCGACGGCGGAATCCTGCTGCACCGGCAGGCAGGCGAACGGCTGCTCCAGGGCGGGCCTGTTCGCCTGGCCTCTCCCGTCGCCGGCGGGGTCACCGACGCGATCGCCATCGAGATCCTGGCGCGCTGGTCCAGGCAGCAGGGCGGCGCGTTCTCAGCGTCGCAGGTGTCGATTGAAAGCGCGGGTTTCGCCCATCTGCAGAACCTCCGGTCCGGTTACGACGGTGCATGGCTGTGCTTCGCCAACTTCGAAGGCGTGGAAGCGCGGCTGGCCGGGATGGACCTCGCTTTCATCGACAGCGCCCAGGTGGGGCTGCGGAACTTCTCGGCGCTGGAGCTGTTCACCGGCCTGGCGTTCCTGCGCACACACCCCGGCGTGGTGGCCAAGGTGTGCGAGTTGGTCGGGCGCGGCGCTGCGTTGTGCCGGGACGATCCGGCCCACGCGGCACGCCTGTGGTACCTGCATACCGGCGAGCAGGCCAACGGCTTGATGGATGCGATCATCGCCGAGACGTGCCCGCGCCTGGTCTGGCCAATGGTGCGGGATGCTTCGCGCTGGCGGCCGATGTGGGCGCAGTTCGAGGCCATGGGCCTGGCTCGCGTTGACCAGGCCGGCTACGAGGCCCTGTACTCGGCGTAACGGCGCTGCAGGGTTCTCGTCAGGGAAGGACGCTGCCAGGCGTGCCCAGTGGGTCACCGTGCTCTACGTCGCTGTTGTCAGCGGGGAACTGCACCGGGTCGGTGGGACGGTCGGGGGTAGGGTCGATTGGATGGTCTGGCCCCGGATCCGGGGTGTGGTCGGGAAGCGGATCGATCGGCGGGTCTGCCAGCGGATCCCGGGCCGGATCGGGTACCTGTGCCGGGATGCCGTTGGGTGGCTGCTGCGGATCCTGCCCGGGATTTGGATTCTGCATGGGGCACTTCCTTCAATGAGCGGGGAAGACGGCGCGCGCGGGTCAACCCAGCAGGCTGCCGCCAAGCAGGCCCGTGGCGAAGAACATCAGGTTGCGTACCGCGGACTGCAGGAAGGTCCATTTGCCGTTCTGCCTCACCACGCCCGCGCCGCGCGACTCGCGCAGCCAGGCTTCCACGCGCGGGGCCGAGTCGCCGACCGCATCGATGGCCAGCCGTATCTGCATGTCGGAGGCCTGCAGGCGACCGCTCCAGTACTGCAGGTCATCGGTTGCGTCCACGCTGACGGTGGCGTCATCGGTTTGCAGCGCGTTGAGGATGGGCATGTTGCGCTCTCTCTTGGCCGGGTTGACCTGACTGTGGGTACCGCCGCCGGGTCGCACCTGCTGCGGACGCGTATCGCGCCGCCGCTGATGCCTGTTCCGGAATGTCTGCTAGAAGAGATGATGGGCGCAGTCGACGTGTTGATGGCGTGAGGGAAACGGGCAGAAAAGGGGTCAGGTTCAGAAAAGGGGTCAGGTTCATTTATCCGAGTCATTCGTGGACCCGGCAGATCGCGGCCGGCCGCGAGGCCTGACAGAAAAAGGGGTCCAGAAAAAGGGGTCAGGTTCATTTACCCCCGTCCTTCCTGGACCCGACAGCGCGCGGCCGCCCCCGAGGCTTGACGGTCACCGAGCGCCTGGCCAGCACCTCGATCTGTGCACGGAACCGGTCGCTGCCCCATGCGTGCTGCTGTCGGGTATGAACGCGCAGCTGCGCGAAGCGATCCAGGGGCGGCGGCTGGTCAAACAGATGGCGGTCCGCAAGCTGGCGCTTTGCGCTATCGGCGGCTGGCGCCTGGCAGCACGGGTGCGGCGTGAGCCGCGCTTCGTGTGCCCCCAGGGCGTTGCAGGCATGGCTCGACCAGCGGTACTCGCCAGGCAGTTAGACCATGCGCGCCCGAACCTGATTGAGCTCGATATAGCGGTAACAGGTGTAGGAAATGAACCGACCCCTTTTTCCCACTTTTTTCCAGCGCGAAGGCCGCGGCATACGCCATGGCCAGCGGCGCCAAACCAGGTTCAGGTTCATTTGTCGGCAACCTGCGTCACGCGGAATGCACGTGTTCGCGTATAGGGTTGAGTGACCGCCGCCTTGCGGCCCCCCCAGGAAGTTCCTATGTCCGCCCACCCACTGCACGGTGCAGTCTTGGCTTCCGCGTGCCTCCTGGCCATCGCGGCCTGCAACAGCCAGGAATTGCCCATGCCCCCGCCCTCCGCCAACATAGCTCCTCCTACCACTACGCCTGCCGCGCCGAAGACAGCGCAGATGGCGCAGCCCGATGCACAGATGCAGGCGGTGCTGGACCAACTCTCCAAACTCGGCGCCAAGCCGTTGGAGACGCTCACCCCCGATCAGGCGCGCACGCAGGCGAGCCCCGCCGATGCGGTGAAGGCAGTCCTCGCGGCGCAGGGCAGGCCGACCAGCCCCGAAGCCGTGGCGAGCGTCAAGGATTCCACATTCCGCGGGCCAGCCGGCCAAGTGCCGATCCGAATCTACACGCCGGCGGGAAGCGGCCCGATGCCGGTGGTGCTGTACATCCATGGTGGTGGCTGGGTGATCGCCGACCTTGATACATACGACGCCAGCCCACGTGCGCTGGCCAACCTCAGCAAGGCGATCGTCGTTTCGACCCACTACCGACAGGCTCCCGAAAACAAGTTTCCTGCTGCCCACGAAGATACGCTGGCAGCGTACAAATGGTTGCTTGCCAATGCCGCCAAGCTGGGCGGCGATCCCAAGCGGATTGCGGTGGTTGGTGAAAGTGCTGGCGGCAACATGGCCGCCTATATTGCACTTGCTGCACGCGATGAGAAGCTGCAGGCGCCATTGGCCCAGGTGTTGATTTACCCGGTCGCCGGCAACGACACCACCACGCCGTCCTACTTGGAAAACGCCCACGCTGCGCCGCTGAGCAAGCCAGCCATGGAATGGTTCATCAAGCACACCTTTGAATCACCGCAGGCAACGACCGACCCGCGCATCAACCTGGTGGACCGGCCGGATCTCGCAGGCGTTGCGCCGGCTACGGTGATCCTGGCCCAGATCGACCCGCTGCGATCGGAAGGCCAGGCCTATGCCGATGCGCTGCAGAAGGCAGGCGTAGCAGTGAGCGTCAAGCAGTACGACGGCGTGACCCACGAGTTCTTCGGCATGGCGCCCGTGCAGGACAAAGCGAAACAGGCTCAGGAGTTCGCCGCCAGCCGGCTGCGCGAGGCATTCGACGCAGCGACTGTCGGGGACACGACTACAGGGGACGGAGGCAGTTAAGCGCCCCTCACCTTGGGCCTACCACCGGGCCGATATGCAGCAGGGCGATTGAGCGTCTTCTCCACCATCGCCTGAAACCGATGATCGCCCAATGCGCGTTGCCGGCCGACGTGGAGGCGGATGTCGGCCAACTCTTCCGGGCTTACACCGGCGTCCAATCACTCGCGGTACCCGTGGCCCTTGCCTCGATGGTGGCGCCCAGGGCCAGGTAGAGCGGGTGAGGGGCAATCAGCGGATCACAGAGAGGAAAGGGGTCAGGTTCATTTATCCGAACGCGCGTAAGGCGGGCCAATCAAACCCAGTTTCTGGAAGGCGGGTCTTGACCCGCGGCCTATCGTTCGGCAGCCGCGAAGCGTTACCTGACAATCGCGAGCCGCGACGTACCCATCCTGGCTTCGCCCATGGCGGGTCAAGACCCGCCCTCCGTTGGTTCCCTACACGCTGCCCGCCGCCGCAATCGAATCTATTCAGCGCGGTGGCGCCGGCGTCGGCTTCCAGTCGCCGAACAGGAAGGTCAGCGCGCCGGGCAGTCGCTTTTCCCAGGCAGCTTCGGTGTGCTCGGCATCCGCATCCACGACGAACCGGAAATTCGTGTCGTCGTAGCCGGCGGCCCGGAAGTTGGTTTCGACCTGGCGGATCAAGCCAATCATTCTGTCGTTGATCTTCGGATCAGAGGATTCCTTGCCGCCAAAGCCCACGAACACCTTTTGCGGCATCACCACCAACGGGCTGGTGTCGCGCACCAGCTGGCCCATGCCTACCCACAGCGTCGGACTCTCGATCAGCCCGTAGCCGAACGTATTCGGCTTGGCCAGCAACGCATACAGACTTGCGACACCACCGTAGGACGAACCGCCGATGCCAGTGTTGGGCGGTCCTGGCAGCGTGCGGTAGTTGCCATCGACCCAGGGCATGACCTCCTTGGTCATGAAGTCCGGAAAGCCTTTGCCGGCAGGCTCGTCCATGTCGGGATTGCCGGTGAAATCCCTGTACGGCAAATACTCACGCGCACGGTCCTTGCCGGCGTGATCGACGCCCACCACGATCATCGCCGGGATCTTCTTTTCCGCGACCATCCGCTGCACGGTTTCGTCGACCCCCCACTCATGGCGGCTGACATCACTCAGGCACGCATCGAACACGTTCTGTCCATCCAGCATGTACAGGACCGGGTAGCGGCGATCCTTGTTGGCGTCGTCGCCATAGCCCGCGGGCAACAGCACGCGGATCTTCCGCTCATTGCCGAAGATCGCGCTTTTCAACGTATGCACATGCAGATCGCCGCTGACCGTCGACTTGCACGCCGCGGCCGCGGGTGCCGTCTGCGCGCGGGTCGCAGCGCTGAACGACAGGCTGGACAACAGGACGAGGCAGAGCAGTGTCGTTCGCATAGGAATTCCTCAGAGATTAAGCGTCAGCGTACATTTTTCGGACGTGCCGGCTATCCCTTGGCGCGTCGCTAAGTCCACCGCCGCCACTGCGTTTCACAACAAAGGGGGGGCGCGAAAACATCCGCTCGAACCGGATATTCCCACCGCCCCCTCTACTTCACCCCCTAGTTCGCCGCCCGCACTTCCACCGGCAGCCCCAACCCCTCCAGCTGCGGCTTAACCGTAGCCGCATCGCCCACCACCACCCACACCAGATCACCATCCTTCACGATGCGGCGCGCCGCCGCATCCATGTCCGCCACCGACAGCGCCTCATAGCGCGGCCCCAGCGTCTCCCAATAATCATCGGCGCGCCCGAACAGCGCATTCGTGCGCAGCGCGTTCAGCACACTGGCCGACGTCTCGAACCCGCCCGGCAGCGAACGTACGTTGCCATTGATGGTGCGCTCGCGCTCCGACGCGGTCACCCCCTTGTCGCCCAGGAACCCGCGGTACTGGTCCATCAACACCTGGATCGACTCCCCGGTGCGGTTGGCCTGCACCGGCGCATTGATCACGTACGGCGAGCGCTGCTCCGCCAGCGTCGCGCGCCCGCTCAACCCGTATGACCAGCCCCGCGTCTCGCGGATATCCTGGTTGATGCGCGACAGGAAGCCGTTGCCGATCACCTCGTTGGCCGCGTTGAAGGCCACCAGATCGTCG
>JAJAZJ010000259.1 GCA_026785795.1 Pseudoxanthomonas sp. | reverse complement strand
ACTCCATAGTCATATCGTTCGCAAAAAAGTTATAAGGAAAGAATGGCGCAAGTGCTGAAGTTAGGGCTATCTAGATTGTTCGGGGAGATTTGAACACCCCGCAATCACCACGGCTGCCTCAGCCGAACGATGCGAAGCTTCAAGTATTCGAAGGAGTGCGCCCCGCCGCCGGCGCGTATACGCCGCCAGCTATGTTGGTCTCGCCGGGATCAAGGACGGCGCTGGCATGGTAGGTGTTGACCGTGCGTTGGCCGGCCGGCACCAGGTGCGCCCAGCACATTCCCTCCCCATCCACGACCGGCGGATCGGGTTCGTACGTCAACTGTGCGCTCACCCTGTTGCCCTGCGCCGATCGGTGCGCCTGCCTGGCAAGGGCACGCCGGGTCAGGTCGACCGTGTAGTCGATCACCATCACCTGGCCCATACTTGATTCCGACGCGTGCCGGTTCGCCACCACTACGCCTGCAAGCGTGACCCGCTGCCACTCTGATTCATCGTGCCGGATGACCTGCACGATGCGCGCGGTTTCGCGCAGCTTCACCACTTGGGTGGCGTCACGTTTGAAATTGTCGGGATTGATGGCCGCGGCCAGCGGCGTTGCCAGGCACAGCAGGAACAGCACCGGAATCAGGGACTTCATTACCGCCTCCGTGGATTCGACCAGGCCGATCATGCCGATTCCAATCACGGCGGACAAGCAAGCGTCCTTGGGCACCGCGTCCTTGCCGGCCCAGCCAGTCCGGACCCTACAGCCCTTGCGCCGGACTGCCGCGCCCACTAGCCTTCAGCTTCCAGCGCACGCTGCGCCCGACCAAGGACCACCCGTGAAGCAACGCCACCTTCTCCTAGCGCTCGCCGTGGGCGTCAGCGTAGTCAGCCTCGCTGCGTGCAAAAAAAAGCAGGACGCTGCCGAAACCAGCATCGCCGCACCGGCGCCGGCGCCAGCAGCCAAGGGCGAGACCGCGGATCAGTTCATCGCCCGGGTGAACGAAGAACTGCGCGCCATGCTGCCCGAAATCACCGCCGCGCAGTGGTTGTCCAGCACCTATATCAACGATGACAGCCAGCTGCTGGCGGCCAAGGGCAACGAACGCTACCTGTCACAGCTCAACCAGTGGATTGCGCAGGCCAAGCAGTTCGAAGGCCAGGCGATGTCGCCCCAGACCGCGCGCGCCATCCAGCTGCTCAAGCTGGGCACCTCGATGCCTGCGCCCACGGACCCGGTGAAGCTGGCCGAACTGACCAGGATCGCCACCCGCATGGAGGGCATGTACGGCAAGGGCGAGTACTGCACCGGCGAGGGCGAGGCCAAACAGTGCCGCCAGCTGGGCCAGCTGGAAGAAGTGCTGGGTAGCAGCCGCGACTACGACAAGCAGCTGGATGCCTGGCAAGGCTGGCACACCGTCGCGCCGCCAATGCGCCAGGACTACACCCGTTTTGCCGAGCTGGTCAACGAGGGTTCGCGCGAAATGGGTTTCGCCGACACCGGCGAAATGTGGCGCAGTGGCTATGACATGACCCCAGTGGAGATTGCCGCTGAAGCGGACCGGTTGTGGACCCAGGTCAAGCCGCTGTATGAGCAGCTGCACTGCTATACCCGCACCCGCCTGCAGGCCGAATACGGGAGGGACAAGGGCCAGGTCAACGGCCTGCTGCCCGCGCACCTGATGGGCAACATGTGGCAGCAGGACTGGGGCAACCTGTGGGACATGCTGCAACCCTACCCCGGTGCCGGCGACCTGGACGTATCGGCAGCGCTGCAGAAGCAGTACCAGCAGATCTACACGGGCGAGGTGGCCAAGCTGGGGCCCAACCCCACGACCGACAGGCTGTTCGAGGCCGAGCGTGCGGCGCAGCTGGGCGTGGCCAGACAGATGACCGAGCGCGCGCAGGATTTCTACACCTCGCTGGGCATGCCCAAGCTGCCCGAGAGCTATTGGCAGAAGACCCAGTTCATCAAGCCGCTGGACCGCAACGTGGTCTGCCACGCCAGCGCCTGGGACCTCAACATGGCCGGCGACGTGCGCACCAAGATGTGCATTAAGCCAAACGAGGAAGACTTCACTACCATCTACCACGAGTTGGGCCACGTGTATTACTACCTGGCCTACAACGCGCTGCCGCCGCTGTTCCAGAACGGTGCCCACGACGGGTTCCACGAGGCCATCGGCGACACCATGGAGCTGGCGATGACGCCGAAATACCTCAACTCCATCGGCATGGTGGATGCGCCGAAGATGGGGCAGGAAGCGCTGATCAATTCGCAGATGCGTACGGCGCTGGCCAAGGTCGCCTTCATGCCGTTCGGGCTGCTGATCGACCGCTGGCGCTGGGGTGTATTCGACGGCTCCATCACCCCGGCCAACTACAACCAGGCCTGGTGGGAACTGAAGGCCAAGTACCAGGGCGTGGCGCCGGCCACCCCGCGCGGCGAGGAGTTCTTCGATCCGGGTGCCAAGTACCACGTGCCCGGCAACACGCCGTACACGCGCTATTTCCTGTCGCACATCCTGCAGTTCCAGTTCTACAAGGGCCTGTGTGATGCCGCCGGCCACACCGGGCCGTTGAACGAATGCAGCTTCTACGGCAGCAAGGCCGCAGGCGACAAGTTCTGGGCGATGCTGCAGAAGGGTTCCAGCCAGCCGTGGCAGGCAACGCTGAAGGAACTGACCGGCGGCGAGAAGATGGACGCCGGCCCGGTGCTTGAATACTTCGCCCCGCTACAGGCATGGCTGGAGCAACAGAACGAAGGCCAGACGTGCGGCTGGCAGGTGCCGGTGGCAGCGGGCACGCCCGTGCCGGATCCCGCCAAGGGTTGAGTCACGCGCGCTCGCTGCAGTCGGGAAGCAGCGGGCGCGCAATGCAAGCCACACCATCCCGCCGCGGGGCCTGGCTGCAGGCAGGCGGCAGGACACACGGAGAATGCGCGGCAATCAGGTCGGGATCTACCCGGCTGGCGCAGGTGCTGTTCAGTGCCTGGCTGGCTGCGTGGGTGCCGCAGGCGATGGCGGCCGATGCGCAGCTGGATGGCGCACGCAGTCTGCTGGAACACGGTCGCTACCAGGACGCCTACGCCATGCTCTGCGCGCCGCAGATGCAGGCCATGCCGTCCGGCACGGAGTTCGACCTGCTGCTGGCCCGCGCAGCGCTGGAAACCGGCAACACAGCGCAGGCAAAGGCCCCGTAAACCGCCCTCCTCGAATCAGGGGCGCACAATGTACAGGCCAGGCTGGGGCTGGGACGTGCGTATCTGGCGATGGGGGAGTACGCGCGTGCGAAAGACGAACTGAAGACGGTGCTGCAGCTGGAAGAATTGCCGCCCTATCTCGCCGGACAGGTGCAGGTGTATGTCGACGCAGCCAAGGAATCGATGGCCGGCAAGCGCCTGGTTACCGCCGGCTTTCTGCAGCTTGGCGCGGGCGCGGACCGGGCTCGATCGGGGCTGACAACAACTTCCAGACCTCGGGCTCGGGCATCGATCTGCTCTATCGGCTCAATGAAAAGGCCCGCCTGAGCGCCAGCCTGGACAGCCGTGGTCTCGCGCGCCGGCTCGGTCAGCCCGTTCCTTCCACGGCTTCCCCAGCCTGCAGCTTGCGCAGCAGCGCCTCGGAAAATTGCTCGAAGCTGAGCCCCAGTCCCGCGACCTCCAGCTGCGCCGCATCACGCAGTGCGTCGGAGTACAGCAGCCGCGCCGGGTTGCCCGTCTGCTCGTGTACCTTGCCGGCCTGCTGGATCAGCGCCAGCACGTGCGCCGCACTGGTGGAATGGCCGGCAATGCGCCCGCCCATGCCCAGCACCCATTCGCCGTCGCGCCGCACGATGCCGGCAAGCAGCGCGCCCTGCTGGTCGCGCAGTTCGGCGTGCGGCTCGATCGGCGGCTCCACGGAAACCGTCGCATCGGCCTTGCGGATCTTGCGCTTGCCAGCCTGCCGCCGGACCTTGGAGTTGATCGACATTGATTGGCCAATGCAGTGGGGTACGCGTGCAGAGTGTCAGAGCTGGTCGGTGGGTTCCAGCGCCGCGCCATCCGGGCTGCATGCGGGCAGGCTGCGGCTCACCCACATTTCCCAGCGCCAGAACAGCCAGCCCAGCAGGCCGAATACCGCCGTGGCCAGGGCCAGGTGCAGGGCATGGTGACTGAGCAGCGGCGACAGCACGCCGGCCACGATCGCGTTCAGCACCAGGCTGGTGAAAGCCTGCGCGGAAGAGGCCGCGCCGCGGTGGCGTGGATACATCTCCAGGATGGCCAGGGTCACGATCGGAAACACCAGGGCAACGCCGAACGCAACCAGCGCCATCGGCATCACCGCCCAGGGGATGGAAATGCTGGGCGCAAGTGCGCTGTAGGCCAAGTTGACCAGCGCCGCCACCGCGATGCACATAAAGCCAATGCCGACCTGGCGCTCACCGTTGAGTCGTCCGGCCGCGCGTCCGGATACGAACGCACCCAGGGTCATGCCGGCGATGGTGGGAATGAACAGCCAGGCGAACTGGCGCTCGTTCAACTGCAGCAGGTCGATTACGAACGCCGGCGCCGAGGCGATGTACAGGAACAGCCCCGCGAACGCGAACGAAGCCGCGGCCGCCAGCCGCTGGAACCGCGGGTTGCGGAATATGTAGGTGTAGTCGCGCAGCATGCGCCTGGGGGCCAGCCGCAGGCGTGCCTCGCGGGGATGGGTTTCCGGCAGCCACAGCGCCGTTGCCAGCAGCAGCAGCATCGAAAACCCGGCCAGGAACCAGAAGATCACCGGCCATGCGCCCCAGCCCAGGATCCAGCCACCCACGATCGGCGCGACGGCCGGGGCGATGCCGAAGATCATCGACACCTGGCTCATCAGGCGCTGGGCATCGTCGCCCTGGTACAGGT
>JAJAZJ010000258.1 GCA_026785795.1 Pseudoxanthomonas sp. | reverse complement strand
GTCGGTAATCTCGCTGGGCAACCAGCGGACCTCAACGCCGGTGACCAGTGACCAACCACGCGGCAAACGCTGCAGGTAGCCCAGCCCCACCTTCGGCACGACGGCGGCACCCGGCCGGTAGCCGGGCACGCCCAGCGCTTCCTCGCTGCGGAGGGTGCCGTAGTAGTAGTCGGTCAGGCGGTCGGATTGGTAGCTCACGCCCGCGCTGGGCGCCAGCAGCCCCGGCCCGACCCTGAACGCCGCCCGGTAACCCAGCGCCACTTCGTAGCCGCCGCTGGCGTTGGTCACGTCGCCCTTGGCTTCCAGGTTGACCTTGCCGGCCTTGCCGGTCCAGGCCACACCCAGTCCGGCATCCACGCCGATCTTGCGGTCGCGCAGCAGCGCGCGGTCAACGCCCACGGCGGCCAATTCCCCGGCGTCCAGGTCCTTCGCGTCCCAGCCGTCCAAGCGCAGGGCAAGGATGGCGTCGAACTCAAAGCCCTCGCGCTGGACCAGGTGCACGCCGCCGTTTATGCCGCGGAAGAACAGGCGATCGCCTTCGTAGCCCAGCGTGGGCACGATAAAGCTTCGCCTGTCCTCGCCCACCAGAATGCCCTGGCTCCATAGGACGGCCACGCCCAGCGACACCCCGCGCGGGGTGAACTTGGCCAGCTCCGCAATCGGCTCGGACTCAATCGCCGGAGCCTGCGCTTCGGCAGGTTCCTGGGGAGCAGCGGCTTGTGCGTGGACGACCGCAGGTAGGCACGTGATGGCCAGAAGCAGGAGGGCGGAAACGCGCATGGGCAATGACCTGTGCAGGTGAATGGAGGGAAATACGCTGCCGAAGGCTAACCGGAGGCAGTCAAAAGCGCGTGATTGCCTGCCAGGCGCGGGAATAGGGCCACCGGTGGGGGACAGGCGCGCTGTTCCTGCCGGTATAAATCTCATTGACACCCGCGCCCCGCAGCCTTGGCTGGAACGTCCCCATTCACTTCGGCCAGGAGCATGCGCGTGCCAACGCGCTTCGACGCCCTTCGCGAAAGCCGAAAGCCACGAACTGCAGCGTTCGCTGTGCCGCAAGCTGCTGCGCTCACCGGCGCACAGCGAACGCCGCATTTCCCGGTTCACCGCGCTGCGCATCGAGTTGGCTGCGCATGCCGCCGCCGAGGAGCGCTTCCTGTCTGTGCCGGTATTGATGCACGACGGCGGCCTGCAGGTATCGCTTTACGCGCAGCACGAGCATCACCAGATCGACGAGCTGGTCGAAGACCTGCAGACCACCGACCACAACGGGCGTAGCTGGATGGCCACGGCCAAGAAGCTGTCCCTCAAGGTGCACCATGATCTGCGCGAAGGGGAAACCAAAGTTCTTCCCGGTCTCCGGCCGGCTGTTCAGCGCAACCCGAAAAGCGCGTTTGACCGGCCAATATCGGCGGGACCATGCGCGCATGTTGAAAGTGTTGAGCAAGGAGTAAGCGTCACGGGATGGTCCTGACCCGCGGGATCCTGGGCCTGCGCAAGCAGTGTGCTTGGGAGCCTTCACCTTGGCCCGCTACTGTCGACGTGCGAGGGGTCGGGTTCACGTGCAAGCGCGGGCAGACAGTTCCGCTGGCGCTGAGAGCGGATTTAACCCGGCGACTTGCACAAGGCTTCCGGCTCAGGCAAACGGATCCTGCAGGACCATGGTGTGGTCGCGGTCCGGGCCGGTGCTGACGATGGCCAGCGGGCACCCGGAGAGCTCTTCAAGCGCGCGCAGGTAGGCGCGGGCCGCGGGCGGCAGCTTGTCCCACTGGGTGATGCCGTGGGTGTTCTCGGACCAGCCCGGGAACTCGAGATACACCGGCTCGCACTCGTCCCAGCCCTGCGCGTCGAGCGGCGCGTACTCGGTTTCCTTGCCATGATATCGGTAGGCGATGCACATCTTCAGCTTGTCCATGCCGTCCAGCACGTCCAGCTTGGTGATGCACAGGCCGTTGATGCCGTTGATGGCCACCGCACGCTTGAGTGCGACGATGTCGATCCAGCCGCAGCGGCGGGGGCGGCCGGTGGTGGCGCCGAATTCCTGGCCCTTGGCGCGGATTTCCTCGCCAACGGCATCGTCCAACTCGGTGGGGAACGGGCCGCCGCCCACACGCGTGGCGTAGGCCTTGCAGATGCCCAGCACGTAGTCGATCGCATCGGCGCCCACGCCGGTGCCGGCCAGCGCGCCACCCACCGTGGTGTTGCTGGAGGTCACGTACGGATAGGTGCCATGGTCAATGTCCAGGAGTGCGCCCTGCGCGCCTTCGAACAGTACGCGCTTGCCCTGCTTGCGCAGGTCGTGGAGGATGCCGGCCACGTCGGACTTCATCGGCTGCACGTACTCACCGAAGGCCAGCGCATCGTCCAAGGTCTGCTGGAAATCCACCGCATCGGTGTTGAGGTACTTGGTCAGCACGAAGTTGTGGTAATCCAGCGCAGTGCGCAGCAGTTCGGCCAGCTGCTGTGGGTAGTGCAGGTCTGCGATGCGGATGCCGCGCCGCGCCACCTTGTCTTCATAGGCCGGGCCGATGCCGCGGCCGGTGGTGCCGATGGCCTTGCCGCCCGCGGCCTTCTCGCGCGCCTGGTCCAGGGCGATGTGGTAGGGCATGATCAGCGGTGCCGCTGGGGAAATCTTCAGCCGCGAACGCACTTCCACGCCGGCGTCCTCAAGCTCGCCGATCTCCTTGACCAGCGCCGCCGGGGAAATGACCACGCCGTTGCCGATCAGGCACAGCGCACCCTCGCGCAGGATCCCCGAGGGGATCAGGTGCAGCACGGTCTTCTTGCCGTTGATGACCAGGGTGTGGCCGGCGTTGTGGCCCCCCTGGAAGCGCACCACGGCGCCGATCTGCTCGGTCAGCAGGTCGACGATCTTGCCCTTGCCTTCATCGCCCCACTGGGCGCCGAGAACGACGACT
>JAJAZJ010000257.1 GCA_026785795.1 Pseudoxanthomonas sp. | reverse complement strand
TGGATCGCAACCGCGCCGACGGCGAGGACGACGACGCCGGGATCAGCGCCGGCCTTTTCATGTATCCGGTGCTGATGTCGGCCGACATCCTGATGTTCAACGCGCACCGGGTGCCGGTCGGCCGCGACCAAGTGCAGCACATCGAGATGGCGCGTGACTTCGCCCAGCGTTTCAACCACCTGTATGCAGGGGACTACTTCGTGCTGCCGGAAGCGTCGGTCGAGGACAGCGTGGCGACGCTGCCGGGCCTGGACGGGCGCAAGATGAGCAAGAGCTACGACAACACCATTCCGCTGTTTGCACCGCGTGCCGAGCTGCAGAAACTGGTGTTCTCCCTGCGCACCGATTCCACTGCGCCGGGTGAGCCGAAGCAGACGGAGGGTTCGGCGCTGTTCCAGCTTTACCAGGCGTTCGCCAGTGCAGAAGAAACCGAAGCCATGCGCCGGGCCTTTGCCGGGGGTATCGCCTGGAGTGAGGCCAAGCAGCAGCTGTTCGAGCGCATCGACGTGGAAGTGGCGCCACTGCGGGAAAAGTATGCAGCACTGCTGGCCAGGCCGGTGGAGATAGAGGCGATCCTGCGCGATGGCGCGGCGCGCCTGCGGGCGAGGTATGCCACCCCGTTCATGGCCGAACTGCGCGATGCGGTGGGCCTGCGCGACCTGTCCCGCGTCTCGGCGATAGCTGCACCAACCCAGAGCAGGAAGCCGTCCCCCCAGTTCAAGCAGTACCGTGAAGCGGACGGCAGGTTCTACTTCAAGCTGGTCAGCCACGATGGGCGCACCCTGCTGCAAAGCAACGGCCATGACTCCGCGCGTGATGTCGGGCTGCTGATTGCCAGGCTCAAGCGCGAAGGTGGCGAAGCCCTGCAGCTGGCCGAACACGGTGCGGTCAAGCTGGCTGGCGAAGTGGTCGGCAAAGTGGCCGAGGATGCCGTCGGCATCGATGCGCTGGTCGAGGCATTGTCCGCGCTGGTGGAAAACTCAGGCTGAAGGCTTACCTGTCGCTGGTCCTGTTCGTACTCTTGTTTGCGCTGAGCTGCGCCGGTCTGCACAGGCGCTACGCGCGGCGCCCTTGAAATCCTAGGAGCGGCCTATCGCCGCGAGCTTTATCGCTGATTGTCAAAAGCTCGCGGCCATGGGCCCGCCTGCGAAGGCTAATCGGCCAGCGCAAGGTCATCCAGCATGGCCCTGAGGAAGCGCGCGGCTTCGCCCCCGGTGGCCACGCGGTGGTCGAAGGTCAGCGACAGCGGGATCACCTTGTGCACCCCGATGCCACCGTTCACGGCCGTCAACTGCTGCCGCGCGCGACCGGCTGCCACGATAGCCACGCAGGGTGGCACCACCACGGGCGTTGCGTAACGTCCGGCGAACATGCCGAAATTGGACAGCGAGATGGTGTAGCCGGACAGTTCGGAGGCGGCAATGCTGCGGTCTTCCACCTGCGCGCGCAGGCGGTTGACGCTTTCGCGGATGCCGTGTGCATCCAGCAGGTCGGCGTTGCGCAGCGCAGGCACGAACAGGCCATCCTCGGTGTCCACCGCGATGCCAATGTCCACGTGTGCGTGCAGGGTGCGGGTGAGCGTGCCGCCATCGAACCAGGCATTCAGCGCAGGCACGGCACGACACGCCTGCACGATGGACCGAACCAGGCGCGCGGTCAGGTCGTTGCCGCTGGACCAGGCATGCACGTCGGCGTCATCATTGAGCGTGGTCGGCACCACCTTGGCGTGCGCGTCGGCCATCACCCGGGCCATGTTGCGGCGCACTCCCTTCAGCGGCTCGGGTTGGCCGCTGGCGCTGACGCCGGGCGGCTGGGTGCGCATGGGCCTGCCGGTGGTGGAGAGCTGCGTGCGTTCATCCAGTTCTCTTCCCCCGCCTGCGGGCGCAGGTGAGCGAAGGGCGGATGGGGTTGGACCCGCTGCGCTGCCCTCACCCGGCGCGTTGCGCGCGCCGACGGCTCCCGCACGCGGGAGCGCCGTTACCGGTTTGGCGCTGCCGTCTGCGGCCGCCCGCTTCACATCGGCCATGGTGACTGCGAAGTCCGCGCCGCTGGCACGCACCCGCGCCAGATCAACGCCCAGTTTCTTCGCCGTGGCGCGCACGGCCGGCATCGCCTTGATGCCACCCATCGCGACGGCCTGCTCCTGGTGGACCGCATTGGAACTCTGCATCGCCCCGACCACGGTGCCGGCATCGTCGCGTTCGCTATCCGCTGCCGAAACCGCGGGTGCGGCGGTGGCCTCGCCCGGTCGTACGGTCGTAGCCGCAGGTTCGGCACGAGCCGCGGGCGGCGCAGCGTGCGCATGGCCGGTGTCCTGTCCGTCCGCCCGCTGTGGCAGCGCGGGGTCAGGCTGGAATTCAGCCAGCATCGCGCCGGTGATCACGATATCGCCCGCATTGCCGGCCAGCTTCAGCACCGTACCCGACACCGGTGATGGCACCTCGACCACCGCCTTGGCGGTTTCCATCGATACCAGCGGCTCGTCCAGGCGGATCACGTCGCCCACCTTGACGAACCACTCAACGATGGTGGCGTCGGGCAAGCCTTCGCCAAGGTCGGGTAGATGAAAGAGCTTGCTGTCGGTCATATGCAGTCCAGATCGCGTAGGTGGTTGTATTCAGGCATCGAACCCGCCGCGCCCGTCCGCTGCAGAGCCGGTGCCGGTCGTGCAGGGTCGGCGCTATGCAGTATCAGCTACTTGGAGCGGCTCAACGGCACGGGCGGGAATCCAGCCGCTGTGTCCGGCTGCGTTTTGCGCCCACCGCCAGCCTGCCTGCTCACGGTGGAGGACCCGTATCTCGTCCGGGTCGGCGGCCAGTTCGCGCGTATCGTAATCCTCCAGCGCGGTGGCAGTGCCCCCCTGGCCGTCGAACAACACCGCCGGGATCCCTCCGCCCAACCCCTGGGACAGGGTAGCCCAGACCAACTGCGGCCATTCGCCGTCGCGCTCGCCCAGGGTCACCGCGTCGCCCGCGCTGACCCGGATCGCTGGCCGGTCCGGCACGCGATGGGCGGCGATCACGCGGGCGCGCTGCATCAGCCGGCTGCCAGCGTGCGCCTGGCCGCGGCCACGATCTTGTCCACGCTGGGCAGGTATTTCATCTCCAGCCGGAACAGCGGGATGTGGGTGTCGTAGCCAGTCACGCGCTGCACCGGTGCCAGCAGGTCGTACAGCGAACTTTCCGCGAGGCGTGCGGCGATCTCGGCGCCGAAGCCCGCAGTGCGCGGCGCCTCGTGCACGATCACGCAACGCCCGGTTTTGCTGACCGACTCGGCGATGGTGTCGAAGTCCAGCGGTTTCAGCGTGGCCACATCGATCACTTCGGCGCTGATCCCGTCCTTGGCCAGCGCTTCGGCGGCTTCCAGGGTTTCCTTGACCTGCGCACCCCAGGTGACCAGGGTCACGTCGCTGCCGTCGCGCAGCACGAAGCACACGTCCAGCGGGAGCGCTTCGCCATCGTCCACCACCACTTCCTTGTACTGGCGGTAGATGCGCTTGGGCTCCATGTAGATCACCGGATCCGGATCGCGGATCGCGGCCAGCAGCAGGCCATAGGCGCGTTGCGGCGATGACGGCAAGACCACACGCAGGCCGGGCACGTTGGTGAAGATCGACTCGTTGGCTTCGGAATGGTGCTCAGGGGCGCGAATGCCGCCGCCCCACGGCACCCGCAGCACCATCGGGCAGTGCAGGCGCCCCCGGGTGCGATAGCGCATGCG
>JAJAZJ010000256.1 GCA_026785795.1 Pseudoxanthomonas sp. | reverse complement strand
TCCTGGCCTACCACCTTCAGTGCAAGCTGGCCCAGGTGATAGGCGGGCCACGCGGGCGCCAGCGTAGCGAAGATGCCGGGCAGCATGGACAGCGGCAGCCACAGGCCGGACAGTATCGCCATTGGCAGGTACAGCACGTTCAACAGCGCAGGCGCGGCATTGCCGCCGACCAGGGTGCCGACGTACAGGCCGATGGCGCTGAACGGCAGCACCCCCAGCACGTTGACGACCAACAGCCGAGCCCACTGCGAGGGTGCCAGCGAAACGCCCGCGGCCGTAACCGCCAGCACCGCCAGCACCATCGAAATGACCATCGCGAACAGCATCGCCATCACCACCTTCGCCAGCAGCATCGCCCCGGGCGGGGTGGGCAGCGCGCGCTTGAGCCGCAGGTAGCCGTGCTCGCGGTCGATGGCAAGGGTGACGCCAAAGCCGAACAACGCCGCGCCGATGACGCCAAACACGCCGTAGGTCGCCAGCAGGTATTCGGCCGCGCCGCCACTGCCGCGGTTGAGCGCCACGCCAAACAGCAGGTAAAACAGCGCCGGGAATGCGATCACCGGCACGCCGAACGCAGGTTCGCGCATCAGGCGCAGGAATTCGCATTTCGCTTCCAGCGCGTAGCTGCGCCAGGGCGAGTGCGGCGGGTTCGGCAGGGCTTGAACGTCGGCGTGCATCACGCGGCCTCCTGTTGCGGGTTGCGGGTAAGTTCGAGGAAGGCGTCGGCCAAGCCGGCACGCTGCACTTCCAGTTCATGCAGCTGCGGATCGGCCTCCAGCAGGCGACGCACGACGGGTTCTGCGGCATCGGCGACGATATGCAGGTACTCGCCGTCGCGGCTGGCCTCACGCACCTGCGGCCAGTGCGCGACGCTGTGTGCATCCACGCCGGTGATGCAGCGTATCCGTCGCTGCGACACGCGTGCGCGGATCTCGGCCACGCTGCCTTCGGCGACCAGCCGGCCGCGGTCCATCACCGCGCCGCGATCGGACAGCGCTTGGGCTTCCTCCAGGTAATGCGTGGTCAGCAGCACCGCGCTGCCCTCGGCGACGAGCTCGCGGATTGCCTGCCACAGCTTCTGCCGTGCCTCGATGTCCACGCCGGTGGGCGGCTCGTCGAGGAACAGCAGGCGTGGCCGGCCGCAGATCGCGATCGCGAACTGCACGCGCCGCTGCTGTCCGCCGGACAGCTTGCCGTAGCGGCGATCAAGCAGGCCCTCCAGCCCGGCCAGCGCGACGCAATCGGCAGCGCTGCGCGGGCGCGGGTAGTAGCTGCGCGAGAGTTGCAGCAGCTCGGACACTTTCAACCGCTCCGGAATGCCGGCCGACTGCAGCATCACGCCGCACTGCTGGCGTACCTGCAGCGCGTGCGGCGACTGCCCCATCACGCTGACCTCGCCTTCATCCGGGGCCAGCAAGCCCAGCAGCAGGCCGACGGCGGTGCTCTTGCCCGCGCCATTGGCGCCCAGCAGGGCCAGTACCTGGCCGCCGCGCAGCTCCAGGTCCACGCCGTCCAGGGCCAGCACTTTTCCGTACGACTTGCGCACGGCATGCAGGCGGGCGAGGACGGGTGGGGAAACGGCCATGGCGGAACCTCTGCTGGAAGTGTGACCATGTTGGGCACCTGAGCGGCTGCGAGTAAGTGCAGGCCATCAGCCAGATCGAGTGACAGGTGTCACTGGCCCGCCACGGCCGCACAGGGCACGCTGGCTTCCCCTGCACCGCATTGGCACGCCATCCATGCACGACGACACCCGCAGAAAGTGACTTCCGGCATTTGGGCTCGGTTACCATGACCGGTCACACTCTTCTCCCTGTCCCGTCTGGTTATCTGATGAACACTTCCGCCGAACTGCTCAAAGAGTTGCGCATCGACCGCACGGCCCCGCCTGCACCGGCGCCCTCGCGCCGCGGGCTGTGGATTGGCCTGGGCGTAGCGGCGCTGCTGCTGGCACTGGTGGCCTGGTTCGTGCTGGGCCGCGACAAGGGCATTGAGGTCAGCACCGCGCCCACCACCGCCATCGGCAGCGGCGGCGCTTCAGCCTCGGTGCTGGACGCAAGCGGTTACGTGGTCGCCCGGCGCATGGCCACCGTGTCCTCCAAGATCACCGGCCGGGTCAAGGAAGTGCTGATCGAGGAAGGCCAGCGCGTGGAGCAGGGCCAGGTGATGGCGCGGCTGGATCCGGTGGACGCCGACGCCCAGCGCCGCCTGGTCGCCTCGCAGTTGAACGCGACGCGCAGCCGGGTCAACAGCGTGCAGGCGCAGCTGCGCGAAGCCGAAGCCAACGCCAACCGGCTGGGGCCGCTGGTCAAGCAGCAGTTGGTGTCCAAGGCCCAATACGACCAGGCCGTGGCCCAGCGCGACAGCCTGCGCGCGGAGCTGCTCAGCAGCCAGCGCAACGTGCAGGTAGCCCAGGACCAGCTGGCCATCGCCGGCGACGGCGTGGACAACACCGTCGTGCGTGCCCCGTTTGCCGGCGTGGTCATCGCCAAGGCCGCGCAGCCCGGCGAAATCGTGTCGCCCCTGTCTGCGGGCGGTGGCTTCACCCGCACCGGCATCGGCACCATCGTGGACATGGATTCGCTGGAGGTGGAGGTCGAAGTCGGCGAGCAGTTCATCGGCCGCGTTCAGCCCAGGATGCCGACTGAAGCCACGCTCAATGCCTACCAGGACTGGAAGATCCCGGGCGAAGTGATCGCCATCATTCCCACCGCGGATCGCAGCAAGGCCACGGTCAAGGTGCGCGTGGCGCTGAACGAGAAGGACCCGCGCATTGTCCCGGACATGGGCGTGAAGGTCAGCTTCCTGGAAGCAGCCAAGCCCGCCACCGACAAACCGAAGAATGAAGGCGTGCGCGCGCCCGCTGCCGCGCTCACCAGGCGCGGCGACAGCGACGTTGTGTTCGTGGTCAACGCCGAAGACAAGGCCGAGCAGCGCAGCGTCACCCTGGGCCGCGCAATGGGCGACGACCGCCAGGTATTGCAGGGCCTGTCCGCAGGCGAATCGGTGGTGCTCAACCCGCCCGATGCGCTGAAGGACGGGATGAAAGTGAGGATGGCGGAGGACACCGCCGAATGACCCAGGCTGCGGGCAAGGTTCATGTACTACATTGAAATAACCCTGTTCCTGATCGGCGTCGTGCTGCTGGTAGTGGGCTACCGAACCCGCAACCGCAACATGATGCTGAGCGCCGCCATCATCCTGTTCATGTCTGCGGCGGTGGACAGCCTGGCGGGTGGTTTCCTTGAAGGCTTCCAGCAGTCAAGGGCAGGGCATCAGGCATCTCTACCCTCCTGAAGTTGGTGGAACCGTGATTTTCGCTGCCGGCTTACGAATAACGCAATAGGGC
>JAJAZJ010000255.1 GCA_026785795.1 Pseudoxanthomonas sp. | reverse complement strand
TCGCTTATGGCGTGCAATGGCACCCCGAATGGCGGCACCAGACCCATCCGTTCTACCAGCGCATGCTCGAGGCCTTCGCCCAGGCTTGCCGCGACCATCGCCAGCGCCGCACTCCCGGCAAGCCCTGACGAGCGGCGCGCTGCACGCCCTCGCGCGCTAGCGGGCCGGCAGTCCCTCATTGGTTGCAGGCAAAAGCGCCCTCAGCCCAAGGCGATGGGCTTCAACGGGCAGGACGCCTTTCGCAAGCCGGCGCGAGCGGGCACATCACTGAGTCGTCATGCCTACGTCGCTAATAGCGTAGCCAGCGCCATGGGGTCCACTGGCTTCACAAGGTGGGCATTGAACCCGGCCTCGCTGGACTTGCGCCGGTCTTCGTCCTGGCCCCATCCGGTCAAGGCCACTAAAACCATGTCCTTGCCCCAAGGTTGCTCTCGAATTCTGCGGGCCGCGTCGAACCCGTTGAGCTTGGGCAAACCGATATCCAGCAGCACCACGTCTGGGCGCACTCTCTCAGCCGCTTCCACCGCCTCCAGCCCGTCATGCGCAATATGGGTCTGGTGGCCGTCCAGTTGCAGCAGCTCGGCCAGCGATGCAGCCGAATCGCGGTTGTCATCAACCACCAGAATACGCCGGCTCGCCAATGACGCTGGCGCTAGACCAGCGGGGGCCGGTTCGGCAACCGGCTGCCCAGGCGCCTGCGCCAGCAGCGGCAGGCGAACCACGAACTCGCTGCCCTCGCCGACCCCGGCGCTATGCACTTGGACCGTGCCACCGTGCGTTTCCACCAGGCTCTTGACCAGCGTCAGGCCAATGCCCAGGCCGCCATTGGATCGCTCCAGCGTGGTGTCTACCTGTGTGAACATCTCGAAGATGCGGGACAACTGCCCCAGGGCGATGCCGACACCGCTGTCGCACACACGGATGGTGGCCGTATCGCCATCGCACTCGACCACCAGAGCGATACTGCCGCCGGCGTCGGTGAACTTGCAGGCGTTGTTCAGCAGGTTGCCGATGATCTGGGCCAGCCGAGTCGGGTCGGCGTTTAAATACGCCGGCTGCGACGGTAGCGAGAGCGTCAACGCATGCCCCATCAGATCGATCAACGGGCGGGCGGCCTCGACGGCTTGGCCGATGGCCGATGCCAGCTCGACCCGCCCCAACCGCAGTTCGATCGTGCCTCGGCTGATACGGCTGACGTCGAGCAGATCGTCGATCAGGCGGGTCATCTGGCTGAGCTGCCGCTCCATCATCACATGCGCCGATTGGACGGCCGCTTGATTGCCTCCCGTCTGCCGCATGGCGTGCAGGGCGTTGCTGATCGGTGCCAGCGGATTGCGCAACTCATGGGCAAGGATCGCCAGAAACTCATCCTTGCGGCGGTCGGCCTGCGCCAGTTCATCGGCCAGGCGGACGAGGCTTTCCTCGGCCTGCTTGCGCTGGGTGATGTCGCTTGCAGTGCCGAACCATTCGGTGATCTCGCCGTGCGCATCCAGCAGCGGGATGGCCCGTGACGCGGCCCAGCCCAGCGTGCCATCGGCGCGCCGGACGCGATGTTCCAGCGCGAAGATGCCCTTGTCGGCAATGGCCTGCCCGATCGCCGCCAGCATGCTTGGCTGGTCGTCCGGATGAACGTAGTCCTGCATCCAGGTGGCGCTTGGCGCTTTGGTGTCGGCGACAAAGCCATGGCCATCCAGCTGGCGCATCTCGCTCCAGTCCGGGCTCATGCGGTACACCACGTCCGAGCTGGCATCCACAAACGCGCGCAGGCGCGCCTCGCTCTCCTTCAACGTCGCATTTGCCTCGCGGCGAATCGTGGCCATCTGCAGCTGCGCACCGACGCGGGCCAGCAGCTCCCGCGCGTTGAAGGGCTTGACCAGGTAGTCGTCCGCGCCGGTTTCCAGGCCCTCGATCCGGTTTTCCTCGCTGGCGCGCGCTGACAGCAGGATCACCGGCAGGCTGCTGGTGGCGGGGTCGGCCCGCAGCTGCGCAAGCAGGCCAAGCCCGTCCAGGCGGGGCATCATGACGTCGGTCAGCACCAGGTCAGGCGGGTCCCTGCGCGCTGCGGCCAGGGCCGCCTCGCCATCGGACACCGCCTGGACGGCATACCGCCCGCCCAGAAGCCGGGACAGGTATTCGCGCATGTCGGCGTTATCGTCGGCCAGCAGGATCCGTTGCCGGCGGTCTGGCGAACGCGGCGGTATGGAGGCCGGGGATGGTGCAATCGAAACCGTGGCATCTTCTGAGGGAAGCCAGCGCATCGCTTCCAGCGCGTAATGGTCCGCCTGCAGCGCGCTGGGGACGGGAATGCCGCCCGGCTCCAGGGGGTCGGACGGCAGATGGCTGCTGCCTTTGGGGATCGTCACGGTGAAGCTGCTGCCCTGTCCCAGCACGCTGTGCACAGCGACAGTGCCGCCATGCAGCTTGGCCAGTTCCTGCACCAGGGCCAGCCCGATTCCCGTGCCTTCGTGGGTTCGGGCGCGGGTGCCTTCGATGCGGTGGAAACGCTCGAACAGGTGGGGCAACTGGGGCGCGGCGATGCCGGTCCCGGTGTCGCGCACGGACAATTGCACGGCCGGGCCGGCATCCTGCAAACTGATGGTGATGGTGCCTTCGAAGGTGAACTTGAAGGCGTTGG
>JAJAZJ010000254.1 GCA_026785795.1 Pseudoxanthomonas sp. | reverse complement strand
CACCACCCCAACGGGTAACCAGGCGGCAATGCGCACGTTGAGCCACACCCGCGGCGAAGTCGCATCGGAGCGGCGATAAGCGAATCAGCGGAGCGCCTGCCGCAGCTTGTGCGGTATGGCACCCGGGAACGGTTGATCCTCGCGGCATAGCACGATAATTTTTGGCGCGCAGCGTTGGGTTTTTACGGCGCCTGGCTCGCTACGCCCGCCATCAACGGCAGCGTCACCGTGAACTGGCTGCCCAGGCCGCTGCCCGCGCTGCTCACTGCCACCGTGCCGCCGTGTGCTTCAACCAGTTCGCGTACCACGGTCAGGCCTAAGCCGAGGCCTTCGTTGTTGAAGCCCAAGGCCTGCGCGTCTTGGGCGAAGGGCTCGAATACCTTAGGCAGGGCGTCAGGGGTGATGCCGATGCCGCTGTCGGACACGGTCAGGACTACTGCATTTCCGTGCGACTCCAGCGACAGCGTGACCGCACCGGCCTGCGGCGTGTATCTGGAGGCGTTGTCCAGCAGGTTGCTGAGTACCTGCACCAGCCGCACCGGGTCGCCATGCACCAGCAGCAGGCGCAGCTGCACTTTCAACACCAGCTGCTGCAGGCGTGTATCCATCGCCGGTCGGCAGTTATCAACAGCCTCGTCGACGACCATCGCTACGTCCACCGCCTCGCGTTCCAGCCGAAGCTTGCCAGTATTGACTCGCGACACGTCCAGCAGATCCCCCACCAGGCGCGACATGTGCAGCACCTGCCGCTCAATGATGGCCTGCATCCGCGACACCGCGTCAGGGCGCTCACCCAGCATAGTGGCGGCTATACGGATTGGGGTCAGCGGCGTGCGCAGCTCGTGCGCAACTACCGCCAGAAACTCAACCTGCCGCTGCTGTGCGCGCTCCGCGGCGGCCTGCAATTCCTGTGCGCTGAGCGCGGCTAGCACGAGCTGCTGGTTGGCTTCGCGCATCTGCACATAACGTACTTCGTGCTCCGCCTGGGCCTGCTGAAAATGGCGCAGTGGGCTTCGTCGCGAGACGAAGACCGCCGCTTCCGGGGCTTGCGACTCGTGCTGCGGATCGCCGTAAAAGACGAAACCGCCCAGCCCGTGGCGCTTGGCGCGATACATGGCCTGGTCCGCCCGGTCGATCAGCACCTGGGCCTCTTCACCGTCTTCCGGATAGAGGCTGATCCCGATGCTGGCTGCCACGCGCAGCACATGTTCCCCGACGAGGATGGGCGCGGCGAGCGCAGCGATCACCTTGACGGCGATGTCGGTGGTATCCGAGGCGCTAGACACTTCAGGCAGCAGAATAAGAAACTCGTCGCCGCCATAGCGGCTGACCGTATCGGCCTCGCGCACCGCCCCGGCCAGGCGCTGGGCCACCAGCTTCAGCACGTCGTCGCCCGCTGTATGCCCCAACGTGTCGTTGATCTCCTTAAAATTGTTGATATCCAGGAACAGCAGGGCCAGCCCGGCGCCGTGGCGTTTGCCCATTGCAATGGCCTGGGTCAAGCGGTCCAGAAGCAGCAACCGATTGGGCAGTTCTGTCAACGGGTCAAGCTGGCTTGAACGTTCGGCTTCGCCCAGCGCCTGCTGGCAATCCTCGGCGTTGGTTTGTGCTTCCAAAACGGATAACAGCAGGCTTTGATTGGCTTCGGCCAATTGCCCTGCGAGGCTATCGGTGAGCTCATGCTCGGTTACTATTTCTGCGCGCAGCCGGTTCAGTTCAACCCGCACCTCGTGGGTCTGGTGCTGCAGCTGCAGCAGCTCACGCCCAGCCTTGGCAGCTTCGGTGCGGTCAGGATCAGGCGTTGCATCGGTAGAGACTCGCTTGGCCATCGTCAGTCCCGGTTGCCCGGCAAAGCAGCGTCGAGAACGTCCTGGCGGGTTGGCCTGCCGCCCAGCAGGCCCTCATGATCGCGTAGCCTGCCGCCGATGCGCAGGCCATCGTCGTCGATACTGTACAGGCGCAGATCGTCCGAATGATTGCTGGCCCGTACTTTGACTACGGCCATGACCCGCAACAGCCGGCTGTCGACCTCGATGTACCGCTGCACGATGATCGCATCGGTCATGAAAGCGGTGCCATACGGGCTGAAGCGCAGGTCGGTGTAGCGGTCTTCCAGCTCCGAGGTCATCAGTACGGTCACCCCTGCGCCCGACAGCGCGGCGACCATGCGCGCCAGTGATTCGCGGAAGCCCTCGCGGAACGTCGGCGCCAGCGCCAACTCGAAACCGGACAGCGAATCCATGACCACGCGGGTCGCCTTGAGCCGGTGGACTTCCTGCAGCAGCAGCAGCAGGATTTCGTCGATCGAGAGATCCGGCGCGCTGCTGTCCACCACGCCCACCTTGCCGCTGTCGATCAGATCGGCCAACACGCGGGTGCGCAATTTTTTGGACTGCTGCTCGAAGGCTGCGATTACCCCGGTTTCGCCGCGGCGCGCGCCTTCGGCCAGGAAGGCGCTGGCCAGCATGCTCTTGCCCGATCCGGAGGGGCCGGCGATCAGCATCGAATAGCCGCGCGGCAGGCCACCGCCCAGCATTTCGTCCAGGTTCGGCACGCCGAGCGACAGGCGCGCGTCCATCGGAATCGGGATCAACCCGTCCCAGCGGTCGCCGTTGAGCGTGATCCGCGCCGGCACCGGCGCAGGTGCGAACACCCTCAGGCCGGCCGGGCCAATGCGGAAGGTATGCAGCCCCGGTAGCGTCGGCTGGCCGCGCATCTTCATAACTTCCATTTTGCGTACCATGGAATTGCCCAGCACGCTCTGGCGCAGCCAGATCAAGCCGTCGGCCACGGTGAAAACCGGATTGGGGTCGGTTTCGCTGAAATATTCGCCGATTAGGAAAGTGGTGGCCTGCCAGCTGGTCATCAGCATACCCAACTGCTGCACGAATAGCTGCTGGCTGTTGTTGTGCGCAGCGCCCGAGGTCTCGCTGGTCAGCATCACCGAGCGGAACGAATCCACGAACACCAGCGCCGGGCTGTAGCGCTGCACCGCCTCCACGATGCGGCGCAATACCTGGTCCAGGTTTCCGGCCAGCGCGTCGTCGGACAGGTCGATGAAATGGATTGAATGGTTGACTGCCCTGCTGTCGAAGAATTCGAACTGCTGCTGGTAGCGCAACATTTTCAGGGGCGGCTCGCCCAGCACGGTGAAGTAAAGTGCGGGGCGCTCTGGCGTGGCCTGCGCGAACATGATCTGGTGGGCCAGGGTGGTCTTGCCGCAGCCCGGCGAGCCGGCAATCAGATTGAACGAGAACTCTGGCAAGCCGCCGCCCAGTATCTCATCCAGCCCCGGAACGCCTGTCTCAAGGCGATTGATGGTTACGTTGCTGGTCATGATGGGTCTTCCTGCGGAGGGCGACCGTCCAGGAGGTGTTCCCAGACAGAAAGAAGTAGTCGCTCGGTGAGCGCGGGTCCAACCAAGCTGGCCAGCAACGCGTGAAATGTTTGCAGCAAGGCGCCCCCGGCCGCCGCCGTGGCGGCGCTGTCCTGCAGCATAAGTTCAGCTTTTAGCGGGGTCAGATTCATCGCCACGTAGCCGTCCTGCTCCAAGCCGGGCAGCCAAGAATGCGCCGACCGGGTCAGGTGCAGGCTGCGCTGGTACAGCGCAGCCACGCCGCGCTGGCCAAGGATGGGCGTCAGCACGACGTCGATTTGCTCCCAGGCTGTCACCACCGCATCGGCCACGGCCACAGCGTGACCTCCAGGTCCCGGCCTGCGGGCCAGGGCGGCCGTGAGTTGACTGCTCTCTTGCATTTCCACGAAGTATCAGTCGCTTGCCGCTGGATGCGGACTCCATAACCTTACGTCACCTTGGGTAACGGTGTGTGATTCCCGCCACGTCCTGCCCGTTTCAGTGGGGGGCTGGCTCAGTCGAGGTAGGCCTGGGTCAGGGTGTTCAGATGCACCCGCTCGGCGTCACGCAGGAACGGCGCAAGTAGCATCATCACCTGCACGATGCCGTGGCGAATCGCCACCTGCTCGTCCTTGTCGCCGCGGGCCGAGGCGTAGTTGAGCCAGAACGTGGCGATGACCAGCACGTTGGTGGCGGTGCCGGCCAGCTCCGCGGCGCTGGCGCGCATTACCCCCGCCTGCGACAGGCCGCGCATCACCAGGTGTGCACTCTGGTCCGCACGCTTGAGTATCCGGGCGAAACGCAGGCGGATGCGGCGGTTGCGGCTGAGGATTTCCACCAGGTCGCGGTACAGGAAGCGGTAGTCCCAGATGCACTCGAAGATCAGGTGCAGCTGCAGCCAGATGTCCTCCAGCCCGGGCAGCCGGTCCACGGGCGTGGACAGGGCGGCGTCCATGCGCTCTTCGTAGCGCGCGAACAGCTGCTCGATGATGTCGTCCTTGTTGCGGAAGTGGTAGTACAGGTTGCCCGGGCTGATTTCCAGCTCGTCGGCGATGTGATTGGTGGTGACATGCGGCTCGCCCTGCGTGTTGAACATCGCAAGCGAGGCGTCCAGGATGCGTTGGCGTGTATCGCGGGCCACCGGGTGCGGGTCGCGCGGCCGGTTCAGGCGGTCAGTTTCTTCACCAGGTCGACGTACTTCTTCTGCGCCTCGTCCTGGGAGGTGCCTTTCAGCTTAGCCCACGCCTCGTACTTGGCGGTGCCCACGAAATCGAAGAAGCCGGGCTTGTCCCCGCTGACGTCACCGTCGGAGCCCTGCTTGTACAGCGCGTAGAGACGAAGCAGGGTGTCGTTGTCGGGGCGTTCCGGCAGGGCCTGGATGTCTTTGGATGCCTGTTCGAAGCTGCTTTTCAGATCTGCCATGCGTGATCCCTCCCAGTGAACGGGCGCATCACACCACGGGCGGCGGGGCCGGTCAATGCTGCGCCATCGGCCGGCATTGTCCAAATGCGGGTTCTCTGGCAAGTTAGCCGATGAGGGGCGCGGCGGAGGGGCTGCGTCCATGTACCAGGGACTGTCATCCATGAGTTATTTCGTCACCGGCGCCACCGGCTTCATTGGTCGCTACCTGGTCAGCAACCTGCTCAAGCGCAGCGGTACGGTGTATGTGCTGGTGCGCAAGGATTCGCAGAAGAAGTTCGATGCCATCGCCAGGAAGTCGGGCTGGGACCTGAAGCGGATCAGCGTGGTTCATGGCGACATGACCAAGCCGAAGTGCGGATTGACCCCTGCGCAGGCCCGCAGCCTGTCGGGCAAGGTCAAGCACTTCTTCCACCTGGCCGCGATCTACGACCTGGCCGCCAGCGCAGAATCCCAGCGCGCGGCCAACATCGACGGCACCCAGCACGCGCTGGACCTGGCCGCGGCAATCAAGGCGGGCACCTTCCACCACACCAGCTCCATCGCGGCCGCGGGCCTGTACCCGGGCATCTTCCGCGAGGATATGTTCGAAGAGGCCGAAGGCCTGGATGACCCCTACCTGCGCACCAAGCACGACTCCGAAGGGCTGGTGCGGGCAGAAAAACGGGTCAAGTGGCGTATCTATCGCCCGGGCATGGTGGTGGGCCATTCCCAGACCGGCGAGATCGACAAGATCGACGGGCCGTATTACTTCTTCACGCTGATCAAGAAGCTGCGCGAACTGCTGCCGTCATGGATGCCGGTGCTGGGCATCGAGGGTGGCCGCATCAACATCGTACCGGTGGATTTCGTGGCCGATGCCATGGACCATATTGCGCACAAACCACGGCTTGATGGGCATACGTTCCATCTGACCGACCCGGAGCCGATGCGCGTGGGCGAGGTGCTGAACACCTTCTGCCGCGCGGGCCACGCCCCGGAAATGACCATGCGCGTGGACGCGCGCATGTTCGCCTTCGTGCCCAGCAGCATCCGCGGGGCGGTCGGCAACCTGCCGCCGGTCAGGCGTTTCGTCGGCATGCTGCTGCGTGACTTCAGGATCCCGAAGGAGGCGCTGAAGTTCATTACCTATCCCACCCGTTTCGACAATCGTGAGACCGAGCGCGCGCTCAAGGGCAGCGGCATCGCCGTGCCCAGGCTGGACGACTACGCATGGCGCCTGTGGGATTACTGGGAGCGCCACCTGGACCCGGACCTGTTCATCGACCGCACCCTGAAGGGCAAGGTGCGCAACAAGGTGGTGGTAATCACCGGCGGTTCCTCGGGCATTGGCCTGTCGACGGCGCAGCGCGTGGCGGAAGCGGGTGCGGTCACGGTCATCGTGGCGCGCGGCGAGGAGGAGCTGTTCAAGGCCCGCGATGAAATGAAAAAGGCCGGCGGCAAGGTCTTCGCCTACACCGCAGACCTGGCCGACATGGCCGAATGCGACCGGCTGGTGAAGAAGGTGCTGGACGAGCACGGCCAGGTCGACATCCTGATCAACAACGCCGGGCGCTCGATCCGCCGCTCCATCGAGGCCAGCTACGACCGCTTCCATGATTTCGAGCGGACCATGCAGCTCAACTACTTCGGCAGCATCCGCCTGAACATGGGCTTCATGCCCGGCATGACCCAGCGCCGCAAGGGCCATGTGATCAACATCAGTTCGATCGGCGTGCTGGCCAGTTCCCCGCGTTTCTCCGCCTACGTGGCGTCCAAGGCCGCGCTGGATGCGTTCAGTCGCTGCGCACAGGGCGAACTTTCCGGCAAGGGTATCTGCTTCACCACCGTCAACATGCCGCTGGTCAAGACGCCGATGATCGCGCCGACCAAGATGTACGACAGCGTACCCACGCTCACGCCCGAAGAGGCGGCCGACCTGCTGGTCAAGGCCATCATCGAGAAACCCAGCCGGATTGCCACGCGCCTGGGCATCTTCTCGGCGCTGGTGAATGCAGTGGCGCCGAAAGCCTACGAAGTGATCATGAGCACGGCGTTCGAGCTGTTCCCGGATTCGGCCGCGGCTAGCGGTGATCGCAAGGCGCTGAAGGAATCAGCGCCCAGCCAGGAGCAGATTGCGTTCGCGGCCCTGATGCGCGGGGTGCACTGGTAGCGCCACGGGCTTGCCCGACGGCGCCGCAGGCTCACATGGTCTTGCACTGCCGCCAGCGCACCGGCTCGTCGCTGCCCAGCGGTGGATTGAGCTGTACGCGGACGGTGCGCAGCGCGGGGTAGAGCTCCACTTCGCGGCATACGATGGCCCAGGCCTCGGCTTCGGAGTTGCTGCGGTCGACGGACAGGGTCAGGCGCGTGTTCCACAGGGCGCGCGCAATGCCGGGGGTAAGGGTCAGAGCATTGCTGACCGCCTCGCGCTGTTGCTGCATTTCTGCCTCGGTGGGCTCCACGAACGGGGCGTACACGACGGGCGCAGGCGCAGCCTGCGGGGCTGCGGCGAGGTCAGGCGCGCCAACCGGCCTATCGTCCGGCGGATCCGGCCGGGTGCCGGCCAGCCCAAGCCCCAGCAGCAGGCCGACGGTGACGGCTGCCAGCCACGAAATACCAATATGGCGCCTGGCGCGTGCGCGCGCGCCGCCGACGATGCGCTCCAGTTCTCCGGCTTCCATCAGCGGCTTGACTGCAGGCCACAGGCGGCGACCGTCCACCACCTCGATACCGTTGGCCTGGGCCGCGTCACGGCCGGCTTTTTCCACCCAGCCATCGGTGGCCAGGATACCGCCGGCGGCACCACCCAGCCTGACCGACGCGGCCAGTTCCTCCACCGGGGCGGCGCCAATGCGGTAAGCCGAGCCATGCTTGCAGGCAAGCAGCCACTGCTCCCCGTTACGGGTGAGGGCAAAGCCGGTGCCGGGCTCGGGCGAATTGCCTTGCTCGGGAACCATCAGCCGCAGCCCGCGTCTTTCCATGGCGGCGAGCACGATGCGGGAAAAATCGCGCCAACGCATGGCGGAAAGTGACTCCAGGCCGGCCTGGAGTTCGTCGCTGCGGCGCCTGACCATCCACAGCCAGGCGGTGGCGGCGGCTCCAATCAGGATGGTGGCGGCTATTCCTATCAGCCAAGCAGGCATGTTTACCTTGCGGGGGTATGCAGTGGGGTGGCCTGCAATGGTACGCGACAGATCCCGCCGATGGTCATGAAAAAGCCCGCCAGTCCGAAGTCGTAAGGGGAGGGGAGCATACGGGCTTCGTGTGGACTGGCGGGCTGGTAACAGTACTTACGGGTTTTTATTGTGCCTTGCAACAGTATCTTTTTGGACAGTGCGTACTGCCCGGCAAGCGTCCTCAACGAGCCGCTTTGCGGGCCTTGCGGGTCGGCGCGCGCTTGGCGGCGGGCTTCTTTTTGGCGACGGCTTTCCTGGTCACCTTCTTGGCGGCTTTCTTGGCAGCAGGCTGCTTACGCGGCGAGGGACTGCCGCCCAGCTTGCGCAATTCAAGGTTCAGCGCATCCACGCGTGCGACCAGGGCCCCGAGGTCTTCGCGGCTGGGCACTTCGAGGCGGCGCATGGCGCGCTGCACCCGCTGTTCAAACACCTTTTCCAGGCGATCCCAGGTGTCCGAGGCGCGCTCACGGGCCTGGCCCACGGTGGTTTCCACCGCGTCGCGCACGGCTTCCACCTTGCCACCCGTGGCCTTGCGCGTGATCTGCTCCAGCGACAGCCCTTCCTTCACCAGGGTCTCGAACAGCTTCGTACCTTCGATCTGGGCGCGGCCGAACGCTCCGACTCCGGCCTGCCAGACCTGCTGGGCGGACTCTCCCAGGTTCTTGGACAGGCGCTCGGCCTGTTCCTGGAATTGTGGGGATTTGCTGGAGGCGGACTTGCGTGCGGTTTTCTTGAGCTTGGCCATGGGATCCGATGCAACCTGGACTATTGAGGAAACCCAAGGCTCAACGGTTTGTCTAGAGCTTTCACACCAGCTGCCATTGCGCGGCCGAGCGTGCTCTCAGGCGGGGGAGCGTTGGCCGCGGGTAGCGCCGCGCGCCCGGCGCGTGGCCACGACCTGGTCCACGTCATCCAGCGCGCGGCGCAGGCGTGCGGTGGTTTCGGTCATGCGCGGAGCAACGTCCAGCCCATCCAGCAGGGTGCGCTTGCGGTCGCTGATGATTTCCTGGCGCAGCACGATGCCATGTGCCGCCAGCGCCGGGCGCAGCACGTCGGCGCGCTTGCGCAGGTCATCCAGGGTATTCCGGTAGGCCAGCTCGCACACCCGGCGGCGTGCGGAGAAGCTGAACAGATTGGTGAAAAACAGTTCGCTGTCCTCAGCATTGGGCTCGAACACCAACTGGTCGATATTGGGGAACCGGTGAGGGTACTTCTCCATGCCGATCTGCATGCGCGACTGCAGCAGGGTGCGCAGGGTCTGCGAAAGCACGGCGGGCAGCCCACCACTGGCCAGCCCACGGCGCTCTCGCTCTCCTGCCTGCGGCGCCGCATGGCTGGCGTCGAAGGGCACCAGCGGATTGATGCCGATCATCAGGTCGATGCCGCGTTCGAGCACGGTAGACGCGTGCATGGTCCGGCGCAGGGCACCGTCAAGGAAGTGGCGGCCGTTGATTTGCACGGGGGAATACAGCCCCGGCAGCGCCGAGCTGGCCTGCACCGCCTGCGAGATCGGCACGCCGTCCCAACCTTTTTCGCCAAAGCGCACGGCTTCGCCGGTGTCCAGGTCCACGGCGACCACGAACAGGTCGGCGTCCAGGGTCCGGAAGTCGTTGCTGCGGCCGCGGCGGGTAAACACATCGCGCAGGAAGGTCTCGACCCCGGCGCTGTCGAACAGGCCGGTGGGAACCAATCCACCGAAGCGCAGTATCAGGTTCGACAGGCGCGTGGCCTTGCCCGGGTTCAGCATCAGCTGGCGCGCCCAGTCCGCATACAGGCCGGGCAGGGTGGCGGCGCGGCGCAGGTATTCACCTACGTTGGGCTTGAGGAAGATTTCGGGGCGGAATCGGGCATCGTCGCTGGTTTCGGTGATGAAGATGCGGCAGATCTCCGCGGTGCTCATCCGGTTGGCCAGGCCGGCGGCGAGGAACGCCCCCGAGCTGACCCCCACATAGCAATCCATGCGGGTCAGGTCCAGGCCATCCATCGCCTCGTCCATGGCGCGCAGTGCACCCAGTTCGTACATGCCGCCGATGGGTCCGCCACCGGCGATAGCCAGGCCGATGCGGCCGCCCGAGCCGCGTTTCTTGGCGCTGTGGAAGGAAAGCATGCACGGTCCGGCTGCAGAAAACGGGCCGAGTGTAGCCCACCCGGGCACGCGCCTGGAAGCAGGATTCGGGCCTCTAGGCGGCAGCAGATGCTTGCGCGGCCCTGCGCTGCCGCCGATCATGCGCGGCATGGCGCGCGCCAATCCCCTCATCGACCGGCTTGGACGTCGCCTGGCCTGCCATCAGGCGCTGCATGACGCCGGCCGCGACCCGCGCAACCGTCTGGGCTGGCTGCCGATCCTGCGCCACTGGCAGGCGCAGCGGCTGGAGTCCAGCTTCGAACACTTCCTGTATGACCCGCAGCGGCGTGCGGCCGCGCGGTTTTTCGTCACCGACCTCTACGGCGACCGCGACTTCAGCGGCCGCGATGCAAGCGTGGCCAAGGTGCTGCCCATGATGCAGCGCCTGCTGCCAACGGCGGTGCTGGGGACGGTGGCGGACGGCATCGAGCTGGGCGCGCTGACCCATGCACTGGACCTGCGCATGGCCGAAACCCTGCAGCGCATCGCGCCGACCCGCAAACGCCTGGATGCCGCGCTCTACGCCAAAGCCTACCGCGAGGTCGGCCATGCGCGCCTGCGCGGCCACCAGATCGACCTGATCACGGGGGTCGGCATAGGTTTGGCCAGGGCAGTCAAGACCCCCGGCGTGGCAATACTGCTGCGGCTCTCGCGCGGGCCGGCCAGGGCCAGCGGCCTGGGCGAGCTGCAGGGGTTCCTGGAGCGTGGTTTCACCGCGTTCTCGGCCATGGGCGACGGCAGGGCGTTCGTGGCTGATATCGACGCCTCGGAACGGCAGGTGGCCGAGCGCCTGTTCGCCGGTGATCCGGATCCGTTCCGCTAGCGGCACGCTCGATGCCTGGCCCAGGCGGGCGGATGGCTAGTCGAACTTCTCGCTCAGGACGCGCCGGATCTCGGATTCAATCGGGTCCTTGAACATCGACAGCATGAAGCCGAGCTGTGCGGTGATGTGCAGTTTCTTCGGCGACATGTGGATCTTTCCATCCACCCCCGAGCGCACGAAATTCAGCGTATCGCCCTCCCACGCGTAGTCGAAGTCAAAACGGTCGGCCAGTTTTCTGGCCATGCTTTCCACGGCCTTGCGCGCCTGGGCCGGGGTCTTGCCGTGCGCGTGCTCGATATCGATGCTGGGCATGCAGGGATAATCCTTCCAGAGTGCGTCATTGTGCGCAAGCTGGCGTCCGAGTCCAAGCCGCAGCGCGGCATGCTAGGCTCCGGCGGCGTGGAAAACCTGAGACTCCATTTTGACAGCCTGCAGCTGCCCGACCGGCCGCTGCACCACGGTGTACATCGCGTGGTGCGCGAAACCAACGGCATGATCGGGCTGGGCGACGCCGCGCAGGGCGCGCTGCTGGTCCAGTTCTGCATGGACCGGCGCGGCCTGTGGCTGCAGGTGGCCAGCGGCATGCGCGGCATCCACGTCAACGGCCGTCCGGTCCAGCGCATGGCGCTGCTGCGCGCTGGCGACGCGGTGTATGTGGATGGCGTGGAAATCCTGGTGCGTGCCAGCCACCAGGATATGGATGCGGTGCCGCGCGCCGAGGCCGCGCCAGCCGACGATCCGCGCATCGTCCTGCGCGGCGTGGGCGGCAAGCATCACGGGCGCAGCTTCACCCTGTCCCGTCCCTGCCTGGTGGGCAGTTCGCGGGAAGCGGCCATCCATATCGATGAGCCCGGCTTCGCCGAACGCCACGCGCTGCTGGAGCGGCGCGGTGACCGGGTGCTGCTGCGCGGCCTGGATCAGGCCACCACCGGTACCCGGGTCAACGGCCAGGAAGTGCGCGATGCGCTGCTGGCCGCAGGCGATCAGGTCAGCTTCGACACCCAGCACCGTTTCGTGGTGGAGGTGCCGTGGCTGCAATGCGCCGCCGATGCCGTAGCCAGACCGGGCGCACGAGCGGCGGCAGGGGCCGATGGGCCTGCGCGCGCTGGAAGCGCCTCCTCTGCCAAGCGCTGGCCCTGGCTGCTGCTGGCCGCCTGCTTCCTGGCGCTGATGCTGGCCGCGCTGCTGCTGTTCGGCGCCGGCTGAGCGCTTTCCAGCCACGCCAGCCCAGTAACCGGGCAAGGATGGCCGCATGGATCAGCGGCTCGCGGCGACAGGATTTCGCCACCCAGCAGAAATGCAGCACCGCCTTCACGCCGATCGCGTACATCAGCCAGGGTGCCTGATGCACCGCTTGGCCGCAGGCTGCTGCGCTGCGGCATACTAGCTGCTCGCCTTGCAGGTATCCCATGAGCCGCGTTTTCAATTTCAGTGCCGGACCCGCCACCCTGCCAGAATCCGTGCTGCGCCAGGCCCAGGCCGAGATGCTTGACTGGAACGGCGTCGGCGCGTCCATCGTGGAAATCAGCCACCGCAGCGCCGAGTTTATTGAAGTCGCCGCGCGGGCCGAGGCCGACCTGCGTCGTCTGGTTGGCATACCCGACAACTACGCGGTGCTGTTCCTGTCCGGTGGCGCCACCACCCAGCAGGCACTGCTGCCGCTGAATTTTGCCGCGCCAGAGCAGGTCGTGGATTACGTGGTCACCGGGCACTGGGGCAGGACCGCGATCAAGCAGGTTGCGCTCCACGCCAAGGTGCATGTGGCCGCCGATGGTGGTCCCGAGTACCGCGCTATTCCCGCTCGCGATGCCTGGCAGCTGTCGCCCGAGGCGGCCTACGTGCACATCACCGCCAATGAAACCATCCAGGGCGTGGAATTCCGCGACGTGCCTGACGTTGGCGGGGTGCCGCTGTTCGCCGACTTCAGCTCCAGCATCGCTTCCGAGCCGATTGATGTATCGCGCTACGGCGTGATCTACGCCGGTGCACAGAAGAATCTTGGCCCGGTGGGCGTGGCGGTGGTTATCATCCGCCGCGACCTGCTTGACCGCGCGGGCCAGCCGCGTGCCGATATCTTCGACTACCGCTCGCATGCGGCGCGCGACTCCATGCTCAACACCCCGCCCACCTGGAACTGGTACCTGGCCGGCCTGGTGTTCCAGTGGATGCTGGCCGAGGGCGGGGTGGAGGAATTCGCCCGTCGCAACGCCGCCAAGTCCGCGCTGGTATACGCAGCCATCGACGGTTCTGGCGGCTTCTACCGCAACCCGGTGGAAACCTCGGTGCGCTCGCGCATGAACATACCGTTCTTCCTGCCGGACCAGGCGCTCACGGAACGTTTCGTGGCAGAGTCCGGGGCGGCAGGGCTGCTGGCGCTGAAAGGCCACAAGGCGCTCGGTGGCCTGCGCGCCTCGCTGTACAACGCCATGCCGGTGCAGGGTGCGCAGGCATTGGTTCAGTTCATGGGCGATTTCCAGCGCCGTCACGGTTGACGACACGCGCCAGCCGTCTGCCAACAAGCTTCATATCGGGAACAAGACCCATGGCCTCCAAGCCCAAAAAGATCACCAGCAAAATCCCGAAGCCGGCCGCGCCGAAGTCAGCGCGCAAGGCCGTTGCCAAGCCAGCGCCGGTGCTTGCAGACGTGCGTGCCCATATCGACGGCATTGACCGCCAGATCCAGTCGCTGATCGCCGACCGCGCGGCCTACGCCCTGCAGGTGGGCAAGGCCAAGGGCCGGCTAGCCGCCGCGGTGGACTATTACCGCCCCGAGCGCGAGGCGCAGGTGCTGCGCATGGTGGTGGATCGCAACCAGGGCCCGCTGAGCGATGAGCTGCTGGTCCATGTATTCCGCGAAATCATGTCGGCGTGCCTGGCCCAGCAGGAGCCCCTGAAGGTTGGCTTCCTCGGGCCGGAGGGCACCTTCAGCCAGCAGGCGGTGATGAAGCATTTCGGCCGCTCCGCACACGGATTGCCGCTGGCCAGCATCGAGGAAGTGTTCCAGGAGGTGGAAAGCGGCAGCGCCGATTTCGGCGTAGTGCCGGTGGAGAACTCGGGGCAGGGCACCATCCAGGTCACCCTGGACATGTTCCTGACCTCCAACCTCAAGATCTGCGGCGAGGTGGAGCTGCGCGTGCACCAGTACCTGCTGTCGCGCAGCGGGCGTATCGAGGACATCGAGCGGATCTATTCGCACCCGCAGTCGTTCGCCCAGACTTCGGTGTGGCTGCGCGCCAACCTGCCCAATGTCGAGAAAATCCCCGTCTCCAGCAACGCCGAGGGCGCCCGCCGCGCCCGCAGCGCCGATGACGCAGCCAGCATCGGCGGCGAGAGTGCGGGGCACGTCTACGGCCTGAAGAAGGTGGTGATGAGCCCGATCCAGGACGAGGCCGACAACACCACGCGCTTCCTGGTGATCGGGCGCAGCATCTTCCCGAGTTCCGGGCATGACCGGACCTCGGTGCTGGTGTTCATCCACGACAAGCCAGGCGCCCTGTTCGACGTGCTCAGCCCGTTCGCCCGCAACGGCATCAGCATGAACCGGATCGAATCGCGTCCCTCGCACCATGGCAAGTGGGAGTACGGCTTCTTCATCGACCTCGCTGGCCACGTGGAGGACGAAGCGATGAAAAAAGCGCTGGGCGAGCTGAAAGCGCACACAGCCCAGATCAAGCTGCTGGGCTCGTATCCGGTGGCGGTGCCTTGAAGTTCGGTAATGGGGAATCGGGAATCGGGAATCGGGAATCGTATAAGCATGGCACGATGATCCCAATTGAATGGCTGTTCCACGCACTTCGGATTTCCCATTCCCCATTCCCTATTCCCTATTCCCTATTCCCTATTCCCTATTCCCTAT
>JAJAZJ010000253.1 GCA_026785795.1 Pseudoxanthomonas sp. | reverse complement strand
TCTGGATAAAGTCTTCCTGGCGGATCTGGGTCACGATGGGCTCGGCGCTGGCGGGGCTGCGCCGCGATTTTAGCGCATCGTCCGCGCACACCGGGCGGGCGCGCACGCCCACGACGTTCGCGGCACAATACCGAATGGCCAAAACCAGCACCGCGCCTCCCACCTCCGCTACCCCCAAGCGCAAGCGCAGCGAGCAATCCGGCCCGAGCCTGCGCGAGCGCTTCAACGCAATGCGCAACCTGCCGCCCTTCTTGCGCCTGATCTGGTCGACCAGCCCGCTGCTGACCGTCATCAGCCTGGGCATACGCCTGGTGCGCGCGTTCCTGCCCATCATCATGCTGTACATCGGCAAGCTGATCATCGACGAGGCGGTGCGCCTGGTCGCGCTGGATCTGCCGCTCAACGCGCTGGGCGAAGCGTGGCGCAGCGGCGTGCTGGACCACCTGCTGTGGCTGCTGGGGCTGGAATTCGCGCTGGCGATCTTCTCCGACCTGCTTGGCAGGATGGTCAGCTATGCGGACACGCTGCTATCGGAGCTGTTCACCAATGCCACCAGCGTGCGCCTGATGGAACATGCGGCAACCCTGGACCTGGAGGACTTCGAAGACCCGGACCTGCAGGACAAGCTGGATCGGGCGCGGCGCCAGACCATGGGCCGCATGAACCTGATGAGCCTGATCTTCGGCCAGATGCAGGACGCGATCACCGTGATCGGCTTTGCCGTGGGGCTGATGATCTACGCGCCTTGGCTGATTGCGCTGCTGGCGGTAGCGCTGGTGCCCGCGTTCATCGGCGAAGCGCACTTCAATGCGATGGGGTATTCATTGAATTTCCAGTGGACCCCGGAACGGCGCCAGTTGGAATACGTGCGCCAGACCGGAGCCAGCCTGGAGAGCGCCAAGGAGGTGAAGATATTCAACCTCCACCATTTCCTCATCGCACGCTACCGGACCCTGGCCGACAAGTTCTTCCACGCCAACCGCAGCCTGGCCCGGCGACGTGCGGCCTGGGGCGTACTGTTCGCGGCGCTGGGCACGCTGGGCTACTACATCGCCTATGCCTACATTGCGTGGCGCACCGTGCGCGGTGATTTCACCATCGGCGACCTCACCTTCCTGGCCGGCAGCTTCAGGCGCCTGCGCCAGCTGCTGGAAGGGCTGCTGGTCGGATTCTCGCAGGTGGCCAGCCAGGCCCTGTACCTGGATGACCTGTTTTCGTTCTTCAGCATCGAGCCCGAGATCACATCGCCCGAGCATCCCGCGAAATTCCCCGCGCCGATCAGGCAGGGCTTCGTGTTCGAGGATGTGGGCTTCCGCTACCCGGATGCCGAACGCTGGGCGGTACGACACCTGGACTTCGAACTGCATGCAGGCGAAGTGCTGGCGCTGGTCGGGGAGAATGGCGCAGGCAAGACCACGCTGGTCAAGCTGCTGGCGCGCCTGTACGACCCGGACGAAGGGCGGATCCTGCTGGACGGGGCGGACCTGCGCGAATACGACATCGACGAGTTGCGCGCCAACATCGGGGTGATCTTCCAGGATTTCGTGCGCTATCACCTCAGCGCCGGCGAGAACATCGGCGTTGGCCAGATCGAAGCCATGGGCGATGCTGCCCGCATCCGCAGGGCCGCGCAGCGGGCGATGGCCGACGAAGTGATCGAGTCGCTGCCCAATGGCTACGATCAGCTGATCGGGCGCCGCTTCAAGACCGGCGTGGAGCTGTCCGGCGGGCAATGGCAGAAGATCGCCATCGCCCGCGCCTACATGCGCGATGCGCAGGTCATGATCCTGGATGAACCGACCGCGGCGCTGGATGCGCGCGCCGAGTTCGAGGTCTTCCAGCGCTTCAAGGAGCTGTCCGACCAGCGCACCTCGGTGCTGATCTCGCACCGCTTCTCCAGCGTGCGCATGGCAGACCGCATCCTGGTGCTCAACGAAGGGCGACTTGAAGCCAGCGGCACCCATGAGCAGCTGCTTGCCCAGGGTGGGCGCTATGCCGAGCTGTTCGAACTGCAGGCCTCCGGATACCGTTGAGTTGCTAATCTGTACCCGATCGCAACCGCGCCACGACAACCCGAGGTGACTACATGTACTGCGCCCTGACCCGCTGGATACTGGTCCCCGCCTGGCTGCTCATGCTGGCCGCCTGCAAGCCCGGACCGGTTGCCACGCCCGCTGGATCGGCGGGAGCGGCATCCGCGCCGCCCGCCGCCCGCACCATGGCAAGCACGTCCGGCCCGTACAAGGTCACGGAGATGGCCCGCGGGCTGTCACACCCGTGGTCGCTCGCGTTCCTGCCCGATGGCTCGATGCTGGTCACCGAGCGCACCGGCCAACTGCGCCGGATCAGCGCCAGCGGCACCGTCTCGGCACCGCTGGATGGCGTTCCGCCGGTCCTCGCCGAGGGCCAGGGGGGCCTGCTGGACCTGGCGCTGGCACCCGATTTCGCCAGCAGCCAACGTCTGTATTTGAGCTATGCCGAACCAGGCGAGGGCGGCACTGCGGGTACCGCCGTCGCCTCTGCAACGCTGGGCCCGACCGGCCTGAGCGACGTGAAGGTCATCTACCGGCAGCTACCGAAGCTGGAGGGGGCGAACCACTTCGGTTCACGCCTGGCGTTCGATGACCGGGGCCATCTTTTCATCGGCCAGGGCGATCGCAACAACCGCGCCAGCGCCCAGCAGCTGGACGTGCTGCAGGGCAAGCTGGTGCGCGTGGATGGCGAAGGCCGCGTTCCCCGGGACAACCCCTACCTGGACCAACCCGAAGCGCGGCCTGAAATCTGGAGCCTGGGCCACCGCAACGTGCAGGGCATGGCCTTCGACCCGCGCACCGGCAAGCTTTGGCAAAGTGAGCATGGCCCGCGCGGCGGCGACGAACTCAACCTGCCGCGGCCCGGCCTGAACTATGGCTGGCCGGTGATCACCCACGGTATCAATTACTCCGGCATGCGCATCCCTGAGGCGGAGGGGTCCGCCAAGCCGGGCATGGAGCCACCGCACCACGTGTGGGCCAAGTCACCGGGGCTCAGCGGCATGGCCTTCTATACCGGCAGGCCCGGCACGCCATGGAACGACAGCCTGTTTCTGGGCGCACTGGCGGAAAGCAACCTGATCCGCCTCAGCCTGGATGCCGACCGCATCGTCGGCGAGGAACGCCTGCTGGACAGCGTCGGCGAGCGCATCCGCGACGTGCGCATCGGGCCGAACGGCGCGGTCTATGTGCTCACCGATGAAGCCAACGGCAAGCTCTTGCGCATCGACCCACCCGAAGCGACGTGACGCAGGCGCACGTCGGCCTGCTAGGCGATGCTGAAGCGGTCAGCATCGAGCATCGCCGGAAAGCGCTCGCGATGGGCAGCCAGCGCCGCGGCTGAAACCACGGCGCTGGCCACGCCTTCGGCATCACCGGCCTCGACCAGCGGCTGGCCCAGGAAATCGATCACCGCGCTGTCGCCGGAATAGGCCAGGTCGTTGCCGTCAACGCCCACGCGGTTGACCGCAGCGACGTAACACAGGTTCTCGATGGCCCTGGCCCGCAGCAGGATGTTCCATGCAGGGGCACGTGCCGACGGCCAATTGGCCACGAAAAGCTGCAGGTCGAAGTCCAGCTGGCCGGGCCGCTCCACGTCATGGCGGTTGCGGCAGAACACCGGGAAGCGCAGGTCGTAGCAGACCTGCGGATTGATCCGCCAGCCTTTCCATTCCACGGTCAGGCGCCGGCTGCCTGCGGCGTAGCGCCTGTGTTCGCCGGCAAAGCGGAACAGGTGGCGCTTGTCGTAATACTGAAGCTCCCCATCCGGCGTTGCCCACAGCAGCCGGTTGTACACACCGTCGTCCGTTCGCAGCTGCACGCTGCCGGTCACGGCGGCGCCCAGCAGCACGGCCTGTTCCCTGATCCAGGCCACCGTCGGTCCATCCATGGTCTCTGCCCTGTCGATGGCATCGTTGCTGAAACCACTGGTGAAAGTCTCCGGCAGGATCACCAGGTCGCTGTTTCCGGCCAGCGGCCTCGCCAGCCCTGCGTAGTAGTCGCGGTTGGCGGCGGGGTCGTGCCAGCGGGTGGCGCCCTGCACCAGCGAAATCCTCAGGTCCTGCATGTCACTCCTTTTTAAATTGGTTGGCCAGAAACGTCGTAGCAGCGGCGTAGGAGCGAGGTAGGAGCGACGTAAGCCGCGATGAATCTTTCCTGGCAGACCCCCATCGCGACTTACGTCGCTCCTACGACAATCATGCGGTCATACGATCATGCTCTCAGGCGGCCATACAGCGCTTCCAGCATCGATCCTGCATCCTTTTAGCAGGAGCGACGCAAGTCGCGATGAAGTTCTCCCGGTGGAGCCCTATCGCGACTTACGTCGCTCCTACGACAATCATGCGGTCATGCGGTCATGCGGTCATGCTCTCAGGCGGCCATGCGGCGCTTCCGCAATCGATCCTGCGTCTTCTCATAGCTTCACCAATCGTTCAATCGCTGCATCCAGGGTCGCTTCATTCTTGGCAAAACAGAGCCTCGCCAGGCGCTGGCCCGCGGGCGGCGTCGCGTAGAACGGCGACAGCGGAATCGCCGCCACCCCGTGCTGCACGGTCAGCCACTTTGCAAATTCGGCATCGGCCAGGTCGCTGACCGCCGAGTAGTCCACCAGCTGGAAATAGCCGCCGGGAACCGGCAGCGGCAGCAGCCGCGTGGACAGCAGCTGCTCGCGGAAGCGGTCGCGCTTTGCCTGATAGAAGGCGCCGAGCTGCTGGTCATGCTCCGGTTCGTCGCGCAGCATGGCCGCGAACGCATGCTGCGCGGGTGAGAAGCTGGTGAAGGTGTTGTACTGGTGCACCTTGCGGAATTCCGCGGTCAGGGCCGGCGGCGCGATGGCGTAGCCGATCTTCCAACCGGTGCAATGGTAGGTCTTGCCAAAGCTGGAAATGACGTAGGCACGCGCAGCCAGTTCGGGATGGCGCAATACCGATTCATGCCGGCGTCCGTCGAACACGATGTGCTCGTAGACTTCGTCGGACAGCAGCACGATGTCGGTGCCCCGCAGGATCCCGGCCAGCGTATCCAGGTCAGCCTGGTCAAGCATCGCCCCGGATGGGTTGTGCGGGCTGTTGATCATCAGCATGCGGGTGCGCGGGGTGATGGCGTCGCGCACCCGCTGCCAGTCCACGGCGAAGCTCTGCGGATCCAGCGCTACGTGCACGGCACGCGCCCCGGCCAGCTCGATCGCAGGTTCATAGCAGTCGTAGGCCGGGTCCAGCACGATGACCTCCTCGGCGGCGCGGACCACCGCGTGGATGGCGTTGAAAATCGCCTCGGTGGCGCCACTGGTGACCGTAACCTCGGTGTCGGGGTCCACTTCGCCGCCGTAGCAGCGCAGCACCTTGGACGCGATGGCCTGGCGCAGCGCCGGAATACCGGTCATGGGCGGGTACTGGTTATGTCCGTCGCGCATGGCCCGGGCCAGCTCATCAACCAGGCGCTGCGGCACGGCGAAGTCCGGGAACCCCTGACCAAGGTTGACCGCGCCATGTTCGGCCGCCAGCTGCGATATGACCGTGAAGATGGTGGTGCCCACCTTGGGCAGTTTGGTGTTCGGCTGCATCTGCGGCTCCAAAGGTCAGGTCGGGAGTGTACGCAAACTCCAGGAAAAGCGATGATGGCTCATGGACGCAACTGATGCCCGGCATGATGACCTAACGGCCTCACTCGCGGAGGCCTACGCCAGCGCGCACTACTTCGTCACCCTTGGCCACCGTGAGTGGCTGTTCGGGGTGGGCCAGCTGGCCGCTGATGTCGAGCGCGAGCTGGGTGGCGAAAGCTATCTGTTCATCACTGCGTGGAATCCGGCGCCAGATGAGGCCGGCCTGGAACAGAACCTGGCGTCCGATCGGCGTCTTCAGGCCAGCCTGGACGCGCATGGCTACCGCCGTCACTCTGCGCTGGGCAGCGATGCACAGGGCGGCGCGGTGGAGCACGGCTGGGTGGTGCTGGACGTGCCGGTGGA
>JAJAZJ010000252.1 GCA_026785795.1 Pseudoxanthomonas sp. | reverse complement strand
CCCTTACACGGAGAGGGTCGGGGGTTCGAAACCCTCAGCACCCACCACCCTCGTGGTGATGCAACGGAAGCAGGGCGGGGCTGCCAAGCCTGCGGCCCGGACATCCGGAAGAGTTCTTGCAATGCGGAGTGGTAGTTCAGTTGGTTAGAATGCTGGCCTGTCACGCCGGAGGTCGCGGGTTCGAGTCCCGTCCACTCCGCCACTATCCAAGCCGAAAGGGTGCCGAAAGGCGCCCTTTCGGCTTTCTGTCTGACGTGGATGCCGGGATGCCAGGCGCGCGTGAAGCGCGTTAAACTGCGCGACCCACCGCCACCGGCCCGAGCTTCCAATGCTGCAGCAGATCCGCGAAAAGACCACCGGCTGGATTGCGACCATCATCCTTGGCCTGCTGATCATCACCGTCGGCTTTCTGGGCGCGGGCGAATACATGTCGCGCAGCGTGGAGAGCGCGGTGGCCAAGGTCGAGGCGCCGCCTTCGTGGTGGGCGTCCGCACCAGCGTGGTGGCCGGCCTCCCTGCTGTGGCAGCACGAGGAAGTCACCCAGGACGAGTTCCGGGCTGCATTCGAACAGGCGCGCCAGCGCGAGCGCGAAACCCTGGGCGAAAAATTCGATCCGCGCAGCTTCGAGGCTACCGAGAACAAGTTGCTGGTGCTGGACCAGCTGATCGACCAGAAGATATTGAAGCTGGCAGCCCGCGCTGCCGGCGTGGTGGTGGGCGACGAAGCCGTTCGCCAGGCCATCGCCAGCGAACCCGCCTTCCAGGTGGACGGTAAGTTCGACCCCAATCGCTATGCGTTGCTGCTGTCGTCCCAGGTGCCGGCTCTTTCACCGGTGCAGTTCCAGGCGGAACAGCGCGAGCGCATGCAACTGGCGCTGATTCCGCAGGGCATCACCGACTCTGCCTTCATCACGCCGCAGGAACTGGATCGCCTGGTCACCCTGCTGGCTGAAACCCGGGACATCACGATTGCCGCGCTGCCCCGGCCGTCGCTGGACGACGGCGAAGTAACCGACGCCCAGATCAAGGCCTGGTACGACAGCCATCCGGCGGACTTCAAGCAGGGCGAATCGGTAACCCTGGAATACGTTGAGATCGAAGCCTCGGCTCTGCCCGTGGCGGCTGCGGACGATGAAGCGGCGCTGCGCCAGCGCTACGAGCAGGAAAAGTCACGCTTCATGAGCGCTGAGCAGCGCATGGCCTCGCATATCCTGATCACCGTGCCTGCCGATGCCGATGCAGCCACGCGCGACGCCGCGCTGAAAAAGGCTACAGCACTGGCCGCACAGGCCAAGGCGCCAGGTGCGGACTTCGCGGCCATCGCAAAGGCCAACTCGGAGGACCCGGGCTCCCGCGATGCGGGTGGCGACCTGGGCTGGGTCGACAAGGGCGTGATGGTGAAGCCGTTCGAGGACGCTCTTTTCGCCATGCAGTCGGGCGAAATCCGCGGCCCGTTGCAAACCGACTTCGGCTACCACGTGCTACGGCTGCGTGAGATAAAGGCAGGTGAAGGCAAGAGCTTCGAAGAAGTGCGCGGGCAGCTCGCTCAGGAGCAGGGTGAGGCGGCAGGCGAACGCGCCTTCAACGACCTGGCTGGCCGCATGGTCAACGAAGTGCTGAAGAACCCGACCGCGCTGGGGCCGGCCGCGCGCAGCGAGGGGCTGGAGGTACAGAAGCTCGGCCCGTTCTCGCGCGCCACCGCATCGGGTATCGCCGCCAATCCGGCGGTACTGCGTGCTGCGTTCTCCGATGCGCTGGTCCAGGACGGCACGGTCAGCGACCTCATCGAGATCGGCCCTCGGCACAGTGTGCTGATCCGGGTGCTGGAGCACACCCCGGAAGCCGCGCAGCCGCTGGCCCAGGTGCGTGACGTGGTGATTGCCGCGATTCGCAGCGACCGCACCGACAAGGCAGCCAATGCCGCCGCCGATGCCATGCTGGCCCGGGTTGCCAAGGGCGAGAGCCTGAAGGACATCGCCGCGGCGCAGAAACTGCAAAGCGGCGTGCTGCCCGGCCTGCCGCGCGGCGCTCCCATGCCGTCAGCGGAAATCAACAGCGCGGTGTTCGAGGCGAGGCCCGCAGCCGCGGGCCAGCCGGCCACGGGCAAGGCGCGGCTGCAGAATGGCGAGTACGCGGTGTTCGTGGTGGACAAGGTCAACGAGGGCGACGTGACCAGGATCAGCCCCGAGGAGCGCAAGCAACTGCAGGAGCAGATCGTGGGCCTGCAGGGTGAGAGCGGCGTCCAGTCCTTCATCAATGCGTTGCGCAAGAACTTCCGCGTGACCCGCCACGAAGACCGCTTCTAGTCGCGTTCGCGTCACCGCTGTGACGGCTGCGAAAATGCCCGGCAACGCCGGGCTTTTTTCCGGGTGGCCTCGGTTCGATACGGCCGCCCGTCAATGGTGATCGAAGGTGGCGACGATCACCCGTCTGCGCTGAGTCCGGTCATGCCCAGGATGTTGTAGCCCGCGTCCACGTAGGTCACTTCGCCGGTGACCCCGGCGGCCAGGTCGGAGCAAAGGAATGCGCCAACGTTGCCGACGTCCTCGATGGTGACCGTGCGGCGCAGCGGTGCGTACTCCTCCACGTGCCCCAGGATCTTTCGGAAGCCGCCGATGCCGGATGCTGCCAGGGTCTTGATG
>JAJAZJ010000251.1 GCA_026785795.1 Pseudoxanthomonas sp. | reverse complement strand
TAGGAGCTGCGCAAGCTGCGACCCGCAAAAACCCCCCGCACGGAACCGTGCAATGCCGCGCACGGCTTCCGGTCGCAGCTGGCGCAGCTCCTGCACAGGGCGGATGAAGGGCCCTGGCGGTGCCTTTGGCCGGAAATTGTGACGCGTTGCGTTACTAATTGACGTGCTGCGTCAGCCGCCGGGGGCTTGGCGCGGATTTCCACGGGGGCCGCGGCCCGGCGGCGGGGGCGGGGGGGGGGGGGGGCCTGCCGGGAACAGTTGGCACGCTTCCTGCAATATCCCCCTGCACGTGGCACGTTGTCGACGGCGCCCACGGTCCATGCCAACGTATGGGACACGGGGCTTGTGTCCCATCTCAATCAAGCCAATCAAAGGGGTTACATCATGAACAAGAAAATGCAGGGCTTCACCCTCATCGAACTGATGATCGTCGTCGCCATCATCGGCATCCTGGCCGCCATCGCCATCCCGCAGTATCAGGACTACGTGTCGCGTTCGCGCGCGGCCGCTTCCGCCGCCGAGCTGTCCGGCTACCGCACGGCTGTCAGCGCCTGCATGTCAGAGCTGCAGACCGCGGCCGGCTGCAACGCCGGCGGCAACGGCATCCCGACCACCGCCGGCTTTGCCGTCACCCGCAACGTCAGCGCCATGACCAGCGTCACCAACGGCGTCATCACCGCCACCACCGGTGCCACTGCCTCCAGCGGCGGCGCCGCGCTGACTTCCATCAACACCCCCACCGCAGCGGCCGGTGCTGCCACGATCACCTGGACCAACACCGGAACGGTGTGCAACGCCACCCGCGGCATGCGTCCGGGCCAGGGCGGCTGCCCGTAACCGGGCCAGTCGGCCACCCGGCACGGCGTCAGCAGCCTGGGCCACCGCAGTACTGGAAACCCCGCTTCGGCGGGGTTTTTTTGTGCGCCACCTCCGCAGGTTCAATACATGGGACTACCCGGACACCTACAAATGCTCGCCGGCCAAGCACAGCTCAGGGACGGGAGAATTTCGTCCTGGTAGGACTGAAGATTGAGCAGACAAGGATCCCGCTTCTGGCAGCCATTGCACTGCCCGCCTGCCAGGGACCGGCACTTCGGGCCGCGCCTTCGGGGCGCTGGTGCCGGCAGGCAATGCCATGGTCACCGCCACCAGGGACATCAACAACCCAACCGCGTGCATGGGCAAGGCCTGCAACAGCGTCACCGCGCTGGCTGCAGCCGCCCTGAAGCTGTCCAAGTGCGGTCGGGTAGGCGGTGGCGTACTGGCCGTACCCGACCCGTCGCACTGGTTCGGTCCCGCTGGCCTTCACTTCAGCGATTAGCGGCGAAAACCCGACCGCTGGCGATGCGCCGGCATAGAAGCACTTGCCCTGCCGAACCTCGTGGGAGCGCTGGCGCTGCGCAAACAATAACCCTGGCACGGCGCAATGTGACCCAGCGCGGCAAACCTGTGGCGCGCACGGTACGCGCCACCCCTTTCATGGGCTAAAGTCGGGGTTGGCCCGTTTCTTGCAGCCATGTCCAGACCAGATGACCCGTTGAACGACACCCCAAGGATTACCGGCCCATGAATGCAGTCGCCGCCAGCACCGCCAACCTCGTCGGCATCACCGGCATCGCCCGCCGCCTGGTGCAGGACGGCGCGCTGGACGAGGCCAATGCGCGCAGCGCCATGGCCGGCGCCAGCGACGCCCGGGTGCCGCTGGCGCAATGGATCAGCGACAAGAAGCTGGTCAGCTCGCCGCAGATGGCCGCGGCCAACGCCATGGAGTTCGGCATGCCGCTGCTGGACATCAGCGCCTTCGACCCGGCCCACAGCGCGATCAAGCTGGTCAGCGAGGAGCTGCTGCAGAGGCACATCGTGCTGCCGCTGTTCAAACGCGGCAACAGGCTGTTTGTGGGCGTGAGCGACCCGACCCGCAGCCAGGCCCTGGACGAGATCAAGTTCCACACCAACCTGACCGTCGAACCGATCCTGGTGGATGAGGACTCGCTGCGCCGGGCCATAGAGCAGTGGTCGCAGGCGGGCGATTCGATTGGCACCGCCATGGGCGACGGTGATGACGAAGGCCTGGAAAACCTGGAGATCGGCAGCGACGATGACGACGCAGGCACCGACAGTGGCGTGGACGCCCGCGGCGACGACACGCCAGTGGTCAAGTTCGTCAACAAGGTGCTGATTGACGCGATCAAGAAGGGCGCCTCCGATATCCACTTCGAGCCGTACGAAACCGACTACCGGGTGCGCCTGCGCATCGACGGCATCCTCAAGCAGGTGGCCAAGGCCCCGGTGAAACTGGGCATGCGCATCGCAGCGCGCCTGAAGGTCATGGCCCAGCTGGACATTGCCGAGAAGCGGGTGCCGCAGGACGGGCGCATCAAGCTGAATCTCAGCAAGATCAAGCAGATCGACTTCCGCGTAAGCACCCTGCCCACCCTGTTTGGCGAGAAGGTGGTGCTGCGTATCCTGGACGGCAGCGCGGCCAAGATGGGCATCGAGAAGCTGGGCTACGAGGACGAC
>JAJAZJ010000250.1 GCA_026785795.1 Pseudoxanthomonas sp. | reverse complement strand
GGAGAGGAGTCTCCGCATGAATCCTTCCCCCGCTTACGGGGGAAGGTGCCCGCAGGGCGGATGAGGGGCTTTCGGCGCGGAAAGGTTGGCCGCGAAGAGCGCCCTCACCTGGCCTTCGGCCATCCTCTCCCGTAAACGGGAGGGGAGCGTTGGCATTACGGGAGAAGAGTCTTTGCATGAGCCCTTCCCCCGTTTACGGGGGAAGGTGCCCGCAGGGCGGATGAGGGGCTTTCAGCCCAGTAGCCCGGATAAGGCCACCAGCCGCATCCGGGCGAATCAGCTTATCGGGGCTACGCTGGCTGGAATCTTTCCGAACCCAAGGGCCGTTAGCGCTTTGGTGAACCGGCGACTAGAACCGGTACTGCGCGGCGACACCGAACAGGTTGGCGCCGCCGTCGAATTCACCCACCAGGCGTGCGCCGGTCGAGGAAAAGATATCCACTGGCGGCAGTTCGGTCAGGTCGACCTTCACGTAGCTCGCGCTCACTTCAAAGTGTTCGTTCGCTGCCCAGGTCAGGCCCAGTGAATACCACCGGCGGTCCTGGTCGGGCAGGCGCGGGGTACGGTACTGGTCATCCACCGGCGTGCTGTCCATGGCCAGGCCGGCACGCAGGGTGAACTGGTCGTTGAGCTCGTACTCACCGCCCACCGAATAGAACCAGGTGTCGGACCAAAGGTAGTCCTCGGCCGAGTCGGGCTGGGCCGGGTTCTCGAACTGGATGCGGATCTCGCGCAGCGAGTCCCAGCCGGTCAGCGAGGCTTCGGCCATCACCGCCAGCCGATCGGTGGCCTGGTAGGTGGCGCTGAAGTTGTGCAAGCTGGGCGTGGTGAGGTCTGCGCCGCCGCCGGAACCGGGCGCATTTCCGGGCTTGAACACGTTGCTGCCCAGCACCGCGCGCACGCTGCCCGGCACGGTGAAATCGGCGGTGCCGCGAATTTCCAGATCGATTTCCGAACGGTACGAGTAGCCCAGCGACAGGCGGTCGCTGGGGCGCCAGTTGATGCCTGCAACCCAACCGAAGCTGTTGTCCGTGCCGTTGATGTTGACGAAGCCATCGTTCCTCTGCGGACCGTACGGGCCCTGGATCGGGTTGGGCAGGAAGCACAGCGAGGTCGAGGCCGGGTTGGCGCAGATTGCGGTACCGAAGTCGATGGCGTTGGACAGGGTGATTTCGGCGTGTTCGTAGACCACGCCCGCGCCGACCGACAGCGTGTCGCTCAGGTCGATGGAGGCGGCCAGGGTCAGGTCAATGAGGCGCACGTCGGATTCCACCGCATGGTAGCGGCCCACCCAATCGCGCTCGTATTCGGTCTTCAGCCCGAACGGGGCGCTGATCATCGCGCCGAGGGTGACGTTTTCGAATCCGCCGCTGAGCGGCATGACGAACGACATTGCCGGTACCGGAGTGACGCCACCGGCGTTGCCGCCGTTGCCGCCGGTCAGGGGTCGAGCCAGCGGGCTACCCGCCGCGGCGCTGCCGCCACCGGAGAAATTGAAGGACAGGTCGACCGCGGTCACGTCCACCTGCGCCGTGGTCTGGGTGAAGGTGGACATCACCGCCGGGTTGTTGACCACCACCGAGGTGTCGCCACTGGCCGATCCGGCGCCGGCCAGCGCGCGGCCCTGCGCCTTAGCGCTGTTTTCCTTGAGCTGGAAACCGGAGGCGTGGGCCTGGCCACAGGCAAGCGCGGCGGCGACGCCCAGCGCGATCGCGGACAGGCGGGTCAAATGGGTTGCAAATTGCATCGTGAATCTCCGGGTAGGTGTGGACAGCCTGTCTACGCCGCGGCGAAGGCACCCTGGCCCTCGACCACGTGCCGGAATCCCCTCCCGGTGTGCGACGCAGCGGCGAGTATACGCCCGCCGAATAACCAATCAATAACAACTGACCGCAGCCCGACGGCCACCGTTGCGCGAGTGCGCAAGCGCTGCGCAGGCCGGATGCGGGCCCAAACCGGGTAGATTTGCGTGCATGTTCGTCTCGTTGCCCTACCGTCAACGCGGGTCCCTGCGCTGGGCCACGCCGCTGCTGCTGGCGAGCCTGCTGCTTGCCTACCTGTGGACGGCGCTCTACGGCACTGCCGCCAATGCGAGTCTGCTGCAGGATTGGGGGGCACTGGCCGGCGGGCTGGACAGCGCGGCGGAGTGGCGCACTGCACTGCAGGACGGCAGCGTGCTGCGCCTGTTCACCGCTTTGTTCCTGCACGCGGACTGGGCGCACCTGCTGGGCAACCTGGTGTTTCTGCTGATCTTCGGCCTGCCGGCCGAGCGCAGCATGGGTGCGTGGCGTTTCCTGGCACTGTTCCTGCTGGGTGGGGCGGTTGCCAACCTGGTCGCGGTGCTGGTGCTCGACGTGCCGGACCGGGTGATCATCGGGGCCAGTGGCGCCGTATCAGCGGTCATCGGGGCTTACCTGGCGCTGTTCCCCCGCGCCCGCTTGGGCGTGGTGCTGCCGCTGGGCCTGTTCCTGGAATTCGTCAAGGCGCCGGCTTCGCTGCTCATCGGGATCTGGGCGCTGCTGCAGGTGCTGTTCGCCTACATCGGCCCGGCCTTTGGCACCGTGGCCTGGTCGGCGCATATCGCCGGCTTCCTGTTCGGGTTTGTGTTCGCACTGTTCGTGCGCGCGGGGATCGCGCGCCGCCTGCGCAAGCAGAACGGGTATTGAGAAGCTCAATCGTCATGAGTTTGGGAGGGAAAGACCAGCCGTTGCTCCTGCAGCCAGCAACCAGCCACCTGCAGTTAGCCCGCGCCCGCTTCTATAATCCGCCCATGGCCAAACCTCTCTACAAGATCACCTTCCTGAACCACGGCAAGGTCTACGAGCTGTACGCGCGGCGCGTGTCCGCCAGCCACCTGTGGGGCTTCACCGAGGTCGGCGAGCTGGTGTTCGACGTGCATGACGGCATCGTGGTGGATCCCACCGAAGAGCGGCTGCGCGAAGAGTTCAGCGGCACGCGGGTGCTGCACCTGCCCATGCAGAGCATCGTGCGCATCGAGGAAGTGGAGCGCAAAGGCCAATCGGTGATCCGCGATGCCGAAAGCGGCGAGCGCGTGGTGACCCCGTTTCCGCTGCCGGCCAAACCGCGTTGAGCGCGCTTCGCCCGTTCCTGATGGAGTACGCATGAAACCCACCATCATCCTGCTGCCGCTGTTCGCGCTGCTCTGCGCCTGCCGCCCTGCCCCTGCGCCGACCGATGCTGTGCAGCCTGCTTCAGCAGAGCCTGCTGCAGCGGCCCCAGTGGAAGCTGCGGCACCTGCATCGGTGACCGACGCGAACGGCGTGCCGGCGTTCAAGGTCTACGTCAACCTGTCGGACAGGGCCCGCGAGCGGCTGGCGATGCCGCCGGACACGATCATCGTGGCGGCCTCCTACTTTGGCGATCCCACTCCGCAGGCGCTTGCGCAGGCCAACCAGGCAGGCCACATCGAGCTGGGCCGCAGCCAGGTTGATCTGCGCACGGCCGGGCTGGCCACCTTCGATGGGAGCGCCGTGGAGCCGGCGAAACTGTCGCTGCTGCAGGGCCCACCGCAGGTAAACGTAAACGTCTATTCCGGACGCCGGTCTTCAGCGGACAACCTGCTGGACTGCGATTTTTTCCAGGACACGCTGGCGGTTGCCGCCGCCAGCCAGATCAACCTGTATTGCAAGCTGATCACCGAAACCCCCTAGCGCTTGCGCTCTCGGCTTGCGGGGGCAAGCTGCGCGGAAACCGGCAGCTTCTTCTTCAGTTCGGCCAGTGCCGCGGCAATGGGTTGGTCGCCTTCCAGCACGTCGCCGGCGCGGAAGCCCTCCGCGCCCTCGTCTTCACCCCGCAGATGACCGGGCAAGGTGGCTTCGCTGTAGTCGCTGCCAATAGTCGGTGCCGCGCTGAGTGCCTGCTCCGGGCGCAGCACCACGTCGGGCACGATGCCGCTGGCCTGGATGGATTTGCCGCTGGGGGTGTAATAGCGTGCCGTGGTCAGCTTGACCGAGTCACCATTGTCCAGCGGCAGCACGGTCTGCACCGAGCCCTTGCCAAAGGTGCGGCTGCCGACCACCCGCGCGCGGTTGTTGTCGCGCAGCGCGCCGGCCAGCACCTCCGATGCGCTGGCCGAACCGGCATCCACCAGCACCACCAGCGGTGCGCCGTGCAGGCGATCGCCGGGGGTGGCGTCGAAGCGGGCGTCACTCACCGCGATGCGGCCACGGGTGCTGACAATGTTGCCCTTGTCCAGGAGGTCATCGGCCACCTGAACCGCCGAAGTCAGCAGGCCGCCCGGGTTGCTGCGCAGATCCAGCACCAGGCCCTGCAGCTTGCCGCTGGCCTGCAGCTTGTCCAGATGGCGCTGGAAGTCGGCGCCGGTGTCGGCCTGGAACGTACTGATGCGCACGTAGCCATAGCCGGTCTCCAGCAGGCGGCTGCGCACGCTGGCCACGCGGATGGTTTCGCGGGTCAGGCTGAGGTCGAACGGCGCGGGCCTGCCCTCGCGCTCCAGGGTCAGGACCAGGCTGCTGCCGGGCGCCCCGCGCAGTGGCGCCATGCCGTCTTCGGCGCTGATCGGCTTGCCGTCGATGGCCACGATCACATCACCGGCGCGGATCCCGGCGCGGGCTGCGGGGGTGTCGTCGATGGGCGCAATCACTCGCAGCGTGTTGTCCGGCTGCTGCAGCAGCTCCAGGCCCACGCCGTCGTAGGCGCCGGTCGCGCGCTCGTCGAAGTCGGCTGCGTCTTCCCTGTCGAAATAGGTGCTGTGCGGATCCAGGTCCAGCAGCAGGCCGCGTATGGCCGAGTGCATCAGCTTCTTGTCATCCACCGGCTCCACGTAGGCGTCCTTGACCGCGTTGAACACGGCCACGTAGCGGCGGATCTCGTCCAGCGGCACCCGCGAGGGCGCGGTCTCGGCGCCCTCGGGATCGTCGCTGGAAGCGACCTCGACCGGTACGGTTGCGGCGTCCTGCGCCCAAGCGGGCGTAGACAGCAGCAGCAGGGACAGGACCAGGGGGAAACGCATGCACTCACTCCACGAAGACCAGGATTGGTCTGACCCGCGCCAGGACGCGAAGTTGCATGGATTATGCGTCAAACGCGGTCAAGCGTTCAGGCGCACGCGGCAGCCGTCAGCGGCGCTGCAGCCACGATGCGGGATCCACTGGCTGGCCGTTGCGGCGCAGTTCGAAATACAGCGCAGGCATTCCCTGGCCGCCGGAGCTGCCCACCTTGGCCAGCGGATCGCCCTGCCTGACCCGGTCACCCGCGTCGCGCAGCAGCGCATCGTTGTGCGCATACAGGCTCATGTAACCGTTGCCGTGGTCGACAATCAGGATCAGGCCGTAGCCGGTCATCCACTCGGAAAAGACCACGCTTCCGTCGGCCACCGCGCTGACCACGCTGCCCACCGGTGCGCCGATCAGCACGCCTGCGCTGGTGCGGCCATCGGGCATGCGGCCGCCATAGCGCGCCAGCAGGTTGCCGGAGAGCGGCCAGCCCAGGCCGCCAACCTTGAGCGCAGGCGCGCTGGCCACCGGCGGCCGCGCGGGCGCGATGGGGACCGGGCGGTTTACGGTGGGCGTGCCTTCGCCTGTCGCGCGGGCCCGCTCCACTGCGGCCCGTTCC